>NZ_CP038510.1:732500-876461 GCF_004758605.1 Deinococcus metallilatus | reverse complement strand
TGAGTACAACCTCCTAAAGGTCTTCCATGTCGTTGAAGGCTTGATAGAACACGATGTCGCGGTAAGTCGTATCGCGTGCGGCCTCATAGACCGCTGGTTTGTGGTGACGCCTGAAGGTGGACTGGGACTGGCGGGAAATCTCGGCTCTGGCCGCCTTCGCCCAATCCTGAAGCACCTGCTCGTTTTCTTGCAGCGCCTGGAGATTCCTGGCAAATCCGAGGGCGGGTGGTACGTCACGCTCACCTGTCAGGGCATCGAAATGACCTGTGGACTCGAAGAGGACATGCCCGCGCTCGTAGTGCCTGGGCAGAATTAGGAAAGCGGATTCCCTCGACTTATGGAACGCGAGAATGTACCTCATCCCCACAGTGAGAGGCAGACTGTACCTGCCGTTGGTTCTGGGCGTGCTGGTCACCAGGCGCGGATCGCCGTTGGGGAGTTCAAGGGCGTCCAGAATGAAGTCCATCAGATCCAGATACTGCCCAATGGTGTTCGCATCGCCCCATTTGCGAACGAGGCGGGTCAAGTCCCCATGCCCTGCTGGCAACTGGCGCACCGTCACGCTACTTCCTCGCCAGCCCCGTGTAAGCCGGGTCCACGAAAATCCCGCCCTGCCGCTGCTCCGTGATGTTCTCCGGGTCGCCGTGGATATGCTCCACCTCCGCCGCGTAGGCTTCGGCGTTGTCCTGCGGCACATAGCCCAGCCGGTCCCAGCCGTCCTCGGTCATCCAGCGGCGGGTGTTGCCGCTGATGCCCGCGACGATCAGGAAGCCCACGTCCGGCGCGGTCACGGCCTTTTCAAAAAGCTGCGCGGCGTCGCGCGGGCTGAGCCAAGTGCTGAGGTGCCGGGCGTCTTTGGGCCTCGGCTGGAAGGAGCAGATGCGGACGCCCACGAACTCCAGCCCGTGCTTTTCCCAGTACATGCGGCCCAGCGCCTCCCCGAAGACCTTGCTGACGCCGTAGTACGTGTCGGGGCGGACGGGCATGTCGGGGCTGACCTTCTCCGAGCGGGGATAGAAACCGACGGTGTGAATGCTGGACGCGAAGGCTATGCGTTTCACGCCCGCCTGCCGCGCCGCCTCCAGCACGTGATACGTGCCGTCCATGTTCACGGCGCGGATGGGCTCATAGGTGTCCTCGTCGGGGATGCCGCCCAGGTGAATGACGGCGTCCACGCCCTCCATTGCTGCGCGCACCTCGCCAAAGTTGGTGAGGTCGGCGCGCACGAGTTCCTCGCCTGTCTGCGCCTTGCCCAGGTCACGGCTATCCGTCAGGCGGATGATGGGGAAGTGGCCGCGTAAGCCTTCGCGGAGGGCGGAACCGATCTGACCGGCGGCTCCGGTGATGAGGAGGCGGTGGATTTCGCTCACCCCTCCACCTCGCTCTTATCCACCTTCACCGGCTGCCCCACCCCCAATTTCGCCGTCTTGTGAGTGCCCAGCGAAATCGCAATATTCTTCGTCTCCATGTAGAAGTCGAAGGAGTAGTCACCACCGTCGCGCCCGATGCCGCTGTCCTTCACGCCGCCAAAAGGGGTGGGCAGGTGGCGCACGTTCTCGCTGTTCACCCAGACCATCCCGGCTTCGAGGGCCTGCGCGAAGCGGTGCGCGCGGGTGAGGTCGTTCGTCCAGAGGTACCCGGCCAGCCCGTACTTCACGCCGTTGGCGAGGGCCAGGGCGTCGGCCTCGTCGCGGAAGGGGATGGCGGTCAGGACGGGGCCGAAGATTTCCTCCTGGGCGATCCGCATGTCGTTGCGCGCGCCGGTGAAGAGGGTGGCGGAGACGAAATTGCCGTCCTCACCCACACGCTCGCCGCCCGCCGCGATGGTGGCGCCGTCCTCGCGGGCCTTGTCGAAGTAGCTCATCACCTTCTCGAAGTGGCGGGGGTGCACCAGCGGGCCGATCTCGGTGTTCGGGTTGAGGGGATCGCCCACGCGGATGTTCTTCGCGCGCTCGGCAATCCGGGCGGTGAATTCGTCGTAGATGCCTTCCTGAATCAGCACGCGGCTGCTGCTGGTGCAGCGTTCGCCGTTCAGGCTATAGATCATGAAGACCACGGCATCCAGGGCTTTGTCGAGGTCGGCGTCGTCGAACACCACCACCGGGTTCTTGCCGCCCAGCTCAAAGTGAACTCGCTTCAGCGTGTCCGCGCCCTGCCGCATGATCAGGCTGCCGGTGGTCGTCTCACCCACGAAGGCAATCGCCTTGATCAGCGGATGCTCGGTCAGCGCCTTACCTGCCGTTTCCCCGTAGCCGTGGACGAGGTTCACCACGCCCCTGGGAAGCCCCGCCTCGTCCATGATTTCGGCCAGCAGCGTGGCCGTGACCGGACTCCACTCGGCGGGCTTGTGGACGACGGTACAGCCTGCGGCCAGCGCCGGGGCGATCTTCCAGGTGGACAGCATGAAAGGCGTGTTCCAGGGCGTGATCACCCCCACCGGGCCGATGGGCTGACGCAGCGTGTAGTTCAGGAAGCCGGGCGCGGGGAGGCTCTGCCCGTCCGCCGCACTGGGCGCGCGGTCCGCGAAGAAACGGAAGTTTTCCGCCCCACGCGCCGCCGCCGACTTCATGAAGCGGATGGCCTGCCCGGTGTCTACACTCTCCAGCAGGGCGATTTCCTGCGCGCGGGCTTCAATCAGGTCCGCGACGCGGTGCAGAAGCTTGCGGCGTTCCTGCCCGCTCACCTCGCGCCACTGCCCGAAGGCGTCGTAGGCGGCGCGGGCAGCCCGGTCAATGTCTGCCGCGTCCCCGCTCGCCACCGTCGCCAACACGGAATTGTCGGTCGGCGTGTGCGTCTCGAACGTCTCGCCGCTTCTAGAGTCCACCCACTCGCCGCCGATGAAGTGGCGCAGGCCCTGCCGCCGCGTGCGCTCCCGCAGTTCGCGGGCCTGTTCCTGGTTGGGGTTCACAGTTTGAGTCATGGTTCCTCCTTGAGTTCGAGAACGCCGCTTTGCGTTCGGGCAAGCAGATGGAAAGGCAGGGACTGGGCCGGTGTTCCCGTCGGGAACCAGCCTCGTCCGACTGGGACGACGATCAGCAGGCCCTCTTCATCCCCGAGAGGGGCGAACGTCTCCGATGTCTCCCCATACAGAGGGAGTTCAAATCGCTCGCGGAGGTCACGCACGGCCCCGGAGACGCTGGGGACGGGCAGCCCCAGTTCGCTGACGCCCGACACATCCTCCACGCTGAAGCCTGTACCGGCGGGGGCGGGGAGCGAATGCCGCGCTATGAATTCGACGATGTTGCCGTCCGCGTCCTGAAAGTAGGCGAGGTCTGCGTCCCAGTCGTCGGAATGGAAGGTCATCTCGCCCGCCTCGTCCGCCAGCAGCGCCACCCGTTCCTCCAGCCACGCCCGCGCCTGCGCGAAACGGTTCTCCGGAACGTTGAAGGCGAAATGGTACACCCCGCCGAGGTCGGTATCCTGCCTCAGCGTGAGCCGTGTCTGCCCGATCTGGAAGGTGACGGCCTCCTCGCTCGACGAGGCGACCGGGAAACCGAGAACGTCCCCATAAAAGGCCCGCTGTGCGCTCAGGTTGCGGGTGTACAGGGTGACGTCGGTAATCTTCACGGTTGTCCCTTGGCAGGAAGACTGATGGAGTAGGCGAGGAAGGGTTCGGTCTGGATAACCTGCCCCTGCCGGAGGACGGAAAGCTCGGCATTTCCGCTGTACTCCTGAGGGGCAATCTTGAGCTGATAGGTGTAGCCGTCCCCCGTCTTGAACTCGTAGACCGTGGCTTCCGCCTGCTGGCGCTTCTGCCCCCCCGTCACGTACACGCCCGGCGTCCCGTCAAAGTTCCGCGTGGCGTAGGTGGCCGCCCTGCCGTTGTCCCAGACAATCACCGTGCGCTTGTTCGTTGCGCCCATGAAGGCGGCCTGGGGTACGTAGCGGCAGCGATAGCTTTTGCCGTCCAGCTTGAACTCGTTCACATGCGTCATGCGGTAGGCGGGGTCAATGACGTTTTCCACGTTGCTGATGCTGACGAAGGACTGCGGGGTCGCCTCACTGTGTGGCGTGCGTCCGGGAGGAATCAGGGAGGTGTAGACGGTGCCCGCCGCGCCCTCGCTCGGCCCCAGCAGGTATTGGGCGATGTAGGGCTGACCGGGATTCCGCTTCAGCCAGCGCATGAAGGTGACGGGTTGCACCTCGTTCGGGTCAGTGCTGGCGGGCCGCGTCACGGCCAGAACCCGGTCGGGTGCGTCGCACCAGGCGAAGGCAGGCTCCCACTTCTTGACCGAATTCACGTACGACTGCATCTCGTACCGCTGCGGCGCGGCCAGGGCGAGGCCGGACAGCGCCAGCCCCAGCGTCAGAACAGGTTTCAGCTTCATGCCCGCAGCTTCGCCCCGCCGCATGAGCGCCGCTTCCCGTTTCCCTGACGCCCCCAGCTCGTTCACCGCCCGTCCCACTCGCCTTCCTTGCTTTCCTTGCCCTTGATCGGCTCGGCGGCCTCGTCTTCTTCCTGAATGTCGTTTTCCAGCACGCCCAGGCCCTCGACCTCCAGCCGCATCACGTCGCCTGGGCGCACGTGGCTGATGCCTTTCGGCGTCCCGGTCAGAATCACGTCGTCCTTTTGCAGCGTCATGAAGCGGCTGATGTGTTCGATCAGCTCGGGAATCCCGAAGATCATGTCGCGCGTGCTGCCTTCCTGCCGCAGTTCGCCGTTCACGTGTGCGGTGAGCGTGAGGTCGTGGGGGTCTTTGATCTCGTCGGCGGTCACGTAGTAGGGGCCGAGGGGACCGAAAGTATCCCAGCCCTTGCCGCGCAGGGGCGGGCGGAAGGTGTTGGTCACGTAGTCGCGCACCACCAAGTCGTTGCCGATGGTGTAGCCGCCGACATAATCCATCGCGTCCTGCGCCTTCACCCGGCGGGCGTCGCGCCCGATGATCACGCCGAGTTCGACCTCGTAGTGCATGAATTCGGCGCCGCGCGGGTAGATCACGGTGCCCCGGTGCGGCAGCAGCGTGGTGTTCGGCTTCCAGAACAGGGCCGGTTCCTTGGGCTGCGTCAGGCCGAGTTCGCCCGCGTGGTCGTTGTAGTTCAGGGCGAGCGCGATGACTTTTGGCGGGTCCACCGGCAGGCGGAACTGCACGGCGTCCGGGTCGTGGGCGACGCCAGCGGGGTCGATCAGTTGGCCGTCTTGCAGGTGACCGTTCAGAGAGCGGCCCCCGGCGATAAAGCGCGCAAGTTTCAAGCGTGGACTCCGTTCATGGGACCTCCGGCGGGAGGGCGAGAAAAGCCTGAGAGCGGGTTGTCGGTCCTTCAGCATAGGTCGCACTGGCCGGGGGCGAAATGGTGCGAAAGGTGAATCCGAGAGGCTTCTGCTGTACTTTTGAACAAATGCCCCCTCTTCCCGACCTCCCGCCACCCGAGACGCTGGCCCTGCCGGGGGTCGCCGCGTTGCTCACGGCGCTGCGGAAAGCGGTGGTTGGCGCTCAACCCGAGCGCGAACTTACGGCGTTGCTCGCGCGGCTGACCGGTGGTTTCGTGGAGATTCGGGCGAGCTGGGGGGACGTGGTCGCGTCGGCGGGGCGTGCGGCGGGGCCACCCGTCACGGTGCGCCTCTCACACGGGGACGCGAGCGGGGAACGGCATGTCGGGACGCTGACGCTGGCGGTGCCGGAAGTGTGGGCGGCCCTGGTGCCGGTCGCGGCGGAATACGCGCTGCTCGCCCGGTTGCAGTCGGCGGCGGCGGGCGCGGCGCGGCGGCGGGTGGGGGAAAGAACGCTGGACGCGCTGCTCTCCGGCGCCAAACCGGAAGGTGGGCCAGGCGACAGTGAGCTGATCGTGGTGGCGGTCGCCGCCTTCGCCCGTCCCCCCGCGCCGGGCAGCGCCGCCCGCACGGCCCACGCCCATGCGCTCGACGTGCTGGCGGCGGTAGGCGAGGGCTACTTTCTGGAGCGGGGCCTCACCGCGCATTCCACCGTCCGGGCGGGGCGGGCGGTGTGGCTGTGGCACCCCCTCCAGCCGGAGCGTGAAGCGCGCGACCTGCACGCGGCCCTGACTGCCAGCACTGCGCAGGATGTTCGCCTGGGCGTCAGCGGCACCCACGCGGGCACGCTCTCGGCGCGGGACGCCGAACGCGAGGCCCGTCACGCCCTCGCCGCCACACGGGAGGAGCGGGCCTTCACCACCTATCACACGATGGATCCGCTCTACGCGCTGCTCGCGGGCGGGGCGCTGGGGACCCTGCGCGATCAGGTGCGGGCACGCCTCGCCGCGCTGGACGACGGGGGACGGGTCGAGGCGACGCTGCGCGCCTACCTGGACTTCTCCGGCCCCCTCCCCGACCTCGCCCGCCGCCTGAACATCCATGTCAACACCCTGCGCTACCGCCTGCGCCGCGCGGAGGAGGCGCTGGGCGGGCACTTACGCGACCCGGCGCTGGTGGCGCGGCTGTACCTGGCCTTCGAGGCGGAAGGGGAGAGCGGCAAAGGCGAGGGGGAGTGACCGTGCCGGGGCTGCCCCTCCGGGTTCCGGCTGCATGGGCACTGTCCCCGTGCAACCGGACGCCCTCTCAGGCAGAAGAGACTGTCACGCTCGCGGGGGGATAGCCCGACCCGGCCAGCAGCTCCAGCCCCGCACGGGCCACCTCTTCCGGTGCAAAGTCCAGGCACTCCAGGTTGAACGGGCACTGGAAGGCGTAGCAGGGGTGGCAGGGCGTGGGGCGGCGCAGCAGGGTGAAGGGGGTGCTGCGCGGCTGCCACTGCGTCTCGTAATCCGTACCGGAGTAGGTGACGAGCACCGGGGTCCGCGTGGCGTCGGCCAGGTGCAGCGCCGAGGTGTTGTTCGTCAGCACCAGCCGTGCCCCGGCGATCAGGGCCGCGAAGGTGGGGAGGTCGGTCTGGCCCAGCAGGTCCGCGCCGACCGGACCGAGTTCGGCCAGCAGCTCCCGGCTGCGCTCCCGGTCCTTTTCCACCCCAGTCACCGCCACCTTCAGCCCGGTCTGCTCCGCGATCAGCCGGGCAGCGCGGGCGGCCCGCTCGGGCGGGTAGGTGCGGGCCGAACAACTGGCAAAGGGGTTCAGCAGCAGGTAGGGTTCCGGCAGGAGCGCCGCCGCCCTTTGCCGGGCGTCCTCCGAGATGGTGACTTCCAGCGCCCGGTCACGCACCGGGATACCCACTGTCTCCAGCAGCCGCAGATTGCGTTCGGCCTGCTGTTCGGCTTCCGGTGTGGGCGAGGGTGGCTCGTGGGTGAGGAGGCCCGGCGCGCGTTCCTTCGACTCGCCCAGCCGCAGCGGAATTCCGGCGAGCAGGCAGGCCAGGGCGGCGGGGTGTGGCGTCTGACTGAAGGAGGTGAGCAACACCGCCCCATCGAAGCCCCGCTCCCGCAGCAGCTCGATCAGTTCCGTCTCGCGCACCGGGTCAAAGGTTCCGCCGCCGAGTTGCTGCCACATCGCCCGCCACACGATCACGTCGTCCACCCAGGGAAGCAGCGGCACGGCGTTCGCGCCTGCCGGACTCACCATCAGGGTGAGGCGCACGCCGGGCAGGGCTTCCTTCAGGGCACGCAGCACGGGGGAAGTCATCACCACGTCCCCGATGTTGTCCAGGCGCATCACCAGCAGGTTCTTGACGTTGGCCCAGTCTCCGGTCATAAATCCAGCACCTTCGGCGCGTCCACCTCGCGGTTGGGGAGGGTGGTGGGGAGTTCCAGGTGGTACACGCCCGAAGGCATCACGCCGCAGCCGCCGAAGCGGGCCATCACCCGCTGCTGGGCCAGCACGTCCTCGCCCGCGTGTTCCTCGGGCAAATCGCGCCAGAAGCCGAAGCCGCCGACCGCGTTCAGGCACTCGCGGTCATAAAGGACGCAGCCGCCCACCCAGGCCACCTTGTAGACGCGGGTCTGCTCGGAAGTTGGGGCGAACTGCTGCTGCACATGCAGGAGGTTCGCCGCGTTGTGCAGTTGATAGCGTTCCCAGGCCGGGGTGCCGGGCCGTACCACTTCCGGCGTGACCGGCTCCTCCCAGAACTCCACCGCCTGCTGCTGGGGCCGCACGTCGCCTCTGTAGCTCAGGCCGATCACCGCGCTGCCGACGAAGCCGCAGCCCTCGCGCCGGATCGCCTCCACCATCTGCTCCACCGCCCAGGGTTCCAGAATCAGGTCGTCGTCGAGGAACAGCACGTAGGGCGCGCGGGCCTGGTCGAGCAGGAATTGCCGCTGCTCGGCCATCCCGCGCCGGGGCAGATGGCGGTGGACTTCCACCTCGCAGCCGTGGAGTTCCAGTACGCGCAGGGCGGTGCGAACCTCGGCACGTTCCGTCGCGGCCTGCTCCCCCTGGTCAGAGATCACCACCCGGAAGGGCTGAGCGGTCTGGGCCGCCAGGCTGGTCAGCGTAACGGCCAGCGCCGCCGGACGGTCACAGGTGGGAATCAGGATGTCGAGGGTACTCATCGCGCAACCCCCACGGGCGCGGGTGTCAGCAGTTCCAGCGCCGCCGCGACGACCTCTTCCGGCCGCACCCCGCGCAGGCAGAGGTGGTGCCCGGTGCGGCAGACCGAGCTGTAGCACCACTTGCACGGCACGTCATACGAGAGGACGCGCGACGGCACCGCCCAGGGCGTGTGCTGCGGGTTGGTGAGGGCGTAGAGGTCCACGACGGGCGTGCCCAGCGCGGCGGCCATATGCGCCGGGCCGGTGTTGTTGGAGATCAGGAGGGGCGAGCGCGCGATCAACGCCGACAGTTCCTCCAGCCCCAGTTCCCCCGCCAGCGAGTGCCCCACGCCACCGGCCATCCGCCGAATGTCCGCGATCAACTCGCCCTCGCCACCACTTCCCGTGAAGAGGAGGGTGAGGCCGCGCCCAGTGAGTTGCCGCGCCACCTCCGCGAAATACTCCGGCGGGTAACGGCGTGAGGCGGCAGTGGCACCGGGGTGAATGACCGCCCAGGGCCGGGTGAGGTCGAGCGGCAACTGCGCCAGCCGTTCCCCCACCCGCGCCGCTGCCGCCGCCGAGAAGCTGAGCGACATGCGCTCATCCGGCGTGGCCGCCCCCACCGCCCCCACCAGATCGAGCTGCCGCTGGACTTCGTGGCGGATGCCCGCCTCCGGTTCCGTCTCGCGCACCCAGTCCGTCAGCAGTTGGTAGGGGTTTTCCCGGCAGTGGGCCAGCCGCAGCGGAATGTCCGCCAGGAAACACAGCATGGCGGAGGGCAGCGGGTTCTGGCTGTAGACCGTGAAGATCACGGCGGCGTCGAAGTTCTTCTCGCGCAGCAGGCGGATCATGTCGAAGTCCGGGGCGCTGTTCTCGCGGGGTGCGGTGGCCTTGAGCCAGGGCGCCTCGTAAACGATCACCTCGTCGATCTCGGGCACCAGGCGGGCGACGGCGGCACCGGGGGGCGAGGTGAGCAGGGTGACGCGGCGCCCCGGTACGCCCACCTTCAGCGCCCGCAGCGCCGGGGTGGTCATCAGCACGTCGCCCAGGGTGTCCAGGCGCACGGCGAGAATGTTGCGGGCCTCAGACCAGTCCGCCACCTCACGTCCCCGTCGCGTAGGCCCGCCGCACCCGCTCGATGATGCCGGTGGTCGAGCGGTCGTCCAGATAGGACAGCAGCCGCACCTCGCCGCCCAGCGACTCCACCAGCGGGGCTTCTGGCAGCGTCTCGCGGGTGTAGTCGCCGCCCTTCACGTACACGTCGGGCCGCAGCGCCTCGATCAGCGCGGCTGGGGTGTCCTCGCTGAAGGGCACGATCAGGTCCACGCAGCTCAGTGCGGCCAGCACCTGCGCGCGGTCCTCCGTGGGGTTGATGGGCCGCGTCTCGCCCTTCAGGCGCCGGACGCTGGCGTCGTCGTTCAGGCCCACCACCAGCACGTCGCCCAGCGCCTTCGCCTGGTTGAGATAGGTGATGTGCCCGCGGTGCAGCAGGTCGAAGCACCCGTTGGTGAAGACCACCCGGCGCCCCCCCTCCCGCAGCGCGGCGATGCGCGTCAGCACGGCGCCTTTGTCCAGCACCTTGCTCTCGGCGGTCAGGAAGTCGCGCAACTCGGCGGTCTTGCAGACGGTGGTGCCGTCACGCTGGACCACCACGGTCGCGGCGGCGGAGGCGAGGTCGGCGGCGGCGGGCGTGTCGGCACCGGCAGCCAGCGCGAGCGCCAGCGCACTCACGAAGGTATCCCCGGCGCCCGTCGCGTTCGCGTTGGAGTGCGGCTGGGTGAAGGTGCGGTAGGCCGGTTGCCCCTGCTCGAACACCAGCGCCCCCTCCACATCGAGCGTCACGGCCACGATGCGCGCGCCGGTCTTCTCCAGCACGGCCTCTTCCCAGCCCGCGACCTGGGCGAGCCGTTCCTCGGCGGTGTGGAGGGCGGGTTCGTGCAACAGCCGCAGCGCCTCGCCGTAGTTGGGCTTGGCGGCGGTCACACCCACGTCGCGGTAGCGTTCGAGCTGCTTGGCGTCCGCCACCAGCACGCGGGGCGAGCGGCCCTGCTCCTCGGCCAGCGCCTCGATCAGCCGCGGCGTGAGGATGCCATACCCGTAGTCCGAGACGATCACGGCGTCAGCGCGGCGGAAGGCGGCGCGCAGGGCGTCCAGCAGCGCCTCCTCGTCCGCCCCGGCCACGTCGCTCTCGGTCCCCCGGTCAAGTCGCAGCAGGATTTGCGAGGCGGCCATCACCCGCTGCTTCACCAGCGTTTCGCGGGTGGGCGAGCGGACCACGCCGGAGGTGTCCACCCCGGCCTCTTCCAGCCGACTCAGCAGAATGTCGCCTTCCGGGTCCGCGCCGACCACCGACAGGAACTCGACGGACGCGCCCAGCGCGCGCACGTTCACGGCGGCGTTGGCGGCCCCACCCGGCACGTCATGCCGCCCGTGCAGCGCCACGATGGGCACCGGGGCCTCGCGGCAGAGGCGGTCGGCGCTGCCGTACAGGTAGCTGTCGAGCATCGCCTCACCGATCACGGCCACCCGCAGGTGTCGGAACTCCTCAAGATGTTCTAAGAGCATCGGCCCTCCCCTCCTGTTCAGCTTCGGCGGCCAGAATCGCCGCCGCCACTTCCGACCAGTTCCGCGCTGTCACGTCCGGCGTGCGGTATTGCCCCAGCACCCACTCCGTCTCGCCGCCCGTGTCCAGCAGCACCGTGCGGCACCCGGCCCGCCCCCCGGCCTCCACGTCGTTCAGGATGTCCCCGACCATCCAGGAGGCGGCCAGATCGAGGTCCAGTTCCTTCGCGGCGCGGCGGAGCAGTCCGGGCTGAGGCTTGCGGCAGTCACAGTCCCGCGTGTACTTCGCCACGGTGCCCTCCGGATGGTGCGGGCAGGCGTAGAAGCCGGAGAGGGGCACACCCTCGGCGGCCAGCAGCTCGCGCAGCCGCACTTCCACACCTTCCAGCGCCGACTCGGGAAAGAGGCCCCGCGCCACACCCGACTGGTTGGTCACGACGACCAGCGTGTACCCCGCCCCATGAAGCGCCCGCAGCGCCTCGCCCACGCCGGGGGCCAGGCGGATCAGCGCCGGGTCCACGTTGTAGGGCACGTCCTCGATCAGCGTGCCGTCCTTGTCGAGCAGGACAGCCCGCCTCACGGCCAGGACGTCTCGCGCATGGGGATGACGGTCATCTCCGGCACCACCGTGCCTTCCGGCTGGAGCAGCACGTAGCGCACGGCCTCCGCCACGTTGCGCGGGTCTTGCAGGTTCTCCAGCGGGGTGTCGGGGAAGCGTTCGAGGATGAAGGGCGTCTGCATCCCGCCGACCACCAGCGCGGTGACGCGAACGCCGTGCGGGCGGGCCTCCACGTGCAGCGCGTGGCTGAAGCCCAACAGGCCCCACTTGCTCGCGTGGTAGGCGGTGGCGTTGGCCCAGGCCCGCTTGGCGGCGGTGGAGGTGATGTTCACGATGGCGCCATGCCCGCGCTTCGCCATGTTCGGGAGTGCCGCGCGCGACAGCAGGAACGGCCCGCGCAGGTTCACGTCCAGCACCCGGTCGATGTCCGCCACGCTGAGTTCCTCGATGGCGACGGTCACGTCGGTCCCCGCGTTGTTGATCAGGATGTCGAGGTGGCCGTATTCCTCTTCCAGTTGCTGGACGACCTGTTCCAGCGCGTTCTCGTCCCGCACGTCGAGGCTGATAGCCTTCGCCTTGAGTCCGGCGTCGGTCAGTTCACCCGCGAGGCGTTCGGCCTGCGGGAGCTGGATGTCGGCAGCGATCACGTGCGCGCCCGATTCGGCCAGCACACGGCAGATCGCGGCGCCGAGGCCGCTGCCGCCGCCCGTCACGAGGGCGACCTGACCGGCGAGGGCCTGGCTGAAGTCGGCTTGAGGCTGCGTCTGGGAGTTCTGGGTCTGCGGATTCTGGGTCTGGGTCATACGTTCGCTCCTTTACGGACAGGTGCAGAGATGAGGGGTGAAGTGGCGCCGGGCGGGTTGAGGCGCACGGCGGCGGGCAGGTGGGCGGGAAGGGCAGTGGAAATCTGCTCCTCCACCAGTTCGCAGATCAGGTGCAGCGCGAGGATGTGGACCTCCTGAATGCGGGGCGTGTCCGTGCTGGCGACCATCAGGGGCAGGTCGGCCAGCGCGAGGGCGTCCCCGCCCCGGCCCCCCAGCAGCGCCACGGTGGTGAGGCCACGGGCACGGGCAGCCTGGAGCGCGGCGACGATGTTGGGGGAGCGCCCGCTGGTGCTGATCGCGAGCAGCAGGTCCCCCTCACACCCGAAGGCTTCCACCTGCCGGGCGAACACGTCGTCGAAGCCCACGTCATTCGACCAGGCGGTGAGCATGGCCGTGTCGGCAGTCAGGGCCAGTACCGGCAGGCCCCGGCGCCCGTCGATGCGGAAGCGCCCCACCAGCTCGGCGGCGAAGTGCTGCGCGTCGGCGGCGCTCCCACCGTTGCCGCACACCAGCACCTTGCCCCCGCGCTCGAAGCATTCGGTGATCGCTTCCGCCGCCGCCTCGATCTGCGGCTCCAGCGCCCTGCGGGAGCGTGTGAGGGTGGTCATCAGGCTCTGGAAGGCGCGTTCGACCAGGCTTTCGGCGGGAGGAACCGGCCGCGCCCCCTCCGCCTCCTGCTCCACCTCGCGGTAGACCCCGGCGAGTTGTCGCGCCACGCCTTCCCAGGTGAAGTGCGACCGGACGCGCATGAGGGCCGCCTCGCCCATCTGCTCCCGCAGCGGGGCGTCCGCCAGCAGGTCGCCCAGCCGCTTCCCGAGGGCGTCCGGGTCGCGCGGCGGCACCAGATAGCCCGTCTCGCCGTCCATCACCGTGTACTGGATGCCGCCCACCCGCGCGCCCAAGACGGGCGTGCCACAGGCCATCGCCTCCAGCGGCGTGATGCCGAAGGGTTCGTACCAGGGCGTGCTGATGAACACGTCGGCGGCGCTGTAGTAGTCGCGCAGGGCGGCGCGGTCCCGGCTGCCGGTGAAGATCACCCGGTCCGCCACCCCTTCCTCCCGCGCGACGCCCTGCAAGCGCCCCAGCTCGGGCGTCAGGGCCGGGTCGGGGTCGGGGCTGTTGCCGCCCACCACCAGCAGCCGGGCCGACAGACCACGTTCCCGCACCGCCCGCGCGAAGCCCCGGATCGCGTCGTCCACGCCCTTGCGCGGGACCATGCGGCCCAGTTGCAGCACCGTGAGTTCGTCGGGGTCCAGACCCAGGCGTTCTCTCGCCTCGCGGCGGCCCTGCGGGCTGAACTCGTCGGGGTCGAAGCCGCAGGGGACGGTCACGATGCGGGCGGGGTCGGCCGCGTACAGGTCGCGCAGGTCGGCCTCGTCCTGGGGACACTCCGCGATCACGCGGTCGGCCTCGCGCACCAGCCGCTCCTCGATGGCGAAGCGGTCGTCGGGGAAGCCATCCGCCTCGCCCTGATGCAGCCGCCGCACCTTGCCGAGCGCGTGGAAGGTGATCACGAAGGGGAGGCCCAGCAGCCGCTTGAGGTCGGCCGCCACCAGCCCCGACATCCAGAAGTTGGCGTGCAGCAGGTCGTACCGCCCCTCGCGCGCCATAAAGGCGGCCATGAAGCGCGTGAAGTCGGCCATCAGGGGGAGCAGGTCTTCCTTGGGAATCGCCGCCGCCGGACCGACCGGAACGTGAACCACCCGCACGCCCGGCACCCACTCCAGCACTTCGGGGAAGTGGGGGGCATCCCGGCGCGTGAACACGTCCACCGCGTAGCCCAGCCGCGCCAGATGCCGCGCCACCTGTGCCACGTACACGTTCTGCCCGCCTGCGTCGGTCCCGCCCAAGGCGGCCAGCGGCGAGGCGTGTTCGCTGATCAGAGCAATTCGTTTCACCTCGCACCCCCGACCAGTGCCCCGCGTCCGGCCACCTCGCGGAAGGTGGCGTCCCAGTCGCGGGCGAAGCGTTCGATGGAGAAGCGTTCGCGGGCCACTTCCCGCGCTCCCGCGCTCAGCCGCCGCGCCTCCTCCGGGTCTTCCAGCAGATGCCGCATCCGCTCGACCAGTTTCTGCACGTCAGTGTCCACGTAGCCGTTCACGCCGTTTTGCACGGCAGTCGCCATCTCGGTCGTCGCCAGGCCGAGGATCGGCATCCCCAGCATCATCGCCTCGCAGACGGCCAGGCCCAGACTCGTGTAGCGGATCGGGTTGAAGAAGAAGCGGTAGGGGGCGGCAAAGGCGGGAAGGTCGGCCAGCGGGATATTCCCCAGCCCGCCTGCCGCCTGCGACTCCATTCCAACGAGGTCCAGTGGCACCTCCGCCCGCACCCGCTCGAACACGTCCGCGCCCAGGCGCCGCCCGCGCTTTTGCAGGCCGTTCACCACCGTCAGGCCGCGCGCCTTCTCGCCCGTCCAGGTGAGGCCGGGGTCGGTCACGCCGTGTTCGATCACGTGGGTCGGCGTGCGGCCGCTGTTCCACATCAGGTCGTTGAAGTGGGTCACGTGGACCAGCAGCACCTCGGGGTCGTCGACCGGGTGCCGGGTGTCGGTGGGTGTCTCGCGCGGCGGGTCGTGTTCGAGGTAGATGCGCGGCAGCTTGCGTTGCTCGGGCGAGAGGATCTCGAACTGGTCTTCGAGGTAGTTTTTGTGCGATTGGAAGAGAATGGCGTCGTAGGACTGGTTCCGCACCTCCTCCGCCGGAACGTCATGCACGTTCTCGCCCCAGCGGAAGTTGCCCGCGCGCCCGCCGTACCCTTCGGGGCGCCCCGGCTTGACCGGGAGATAGAACTCGTGCGGCGCTTGCGTGAGGTAATACAGGTAACTGCCGTGAATGTGCCAGGTCAGAATCCGCAGGGGTCGCATGTCAGCTCCTTTCTTGAGTGGCGCAGTCGTGGGTGGTGCAGAGGTCGTAGGGGAGGGTGAAGGTGGAGTCCGCCTGCCCCGGCCTGACCCAGTGCGTGAGCGTCTGCCCGCCGAACTCGCCCGAGACGCCCGCCCGCTCGGGAATCCCGGCCAGCGCGCAGAGGTACCCCAGCCCGTGCGGCGAGTCGCCGGGAGCCGTCAGAATCACGGCGGCATCGAAATGCCCGGCGCGCAGCCGTTCGGGCAGTTCCAGGGTCCAGAAGGTTGTGGGCGCCAGGACTTCGGAGGCCCAGGCCGGCACAGCGTCCCGTTCCGGGGCGGGGACCAGAAGGGCGAGGTGCGCCTGGGGCCAGGCGGAGCGGCACGCCTCCAGCGCAGGGCGCAGGGCAGGAACATCACCCGTGCAGGCGAGCAGCACCCGCTGCCCCACGCCGAAGCGGGCTTCAGCGGACACGTTGCGGCTCCCTTGCGAGAAGGAAATCAACCTCGTGGAGAACGGCGCCCAGGTCGTCCCCGACCACAACGCGGTGACGTTCGCGGTCCAGCGGCGCCCAGCGGGCCGGGTCGGAGGCCAGGAACACCACGGCGCTCGGCGTGCGGGTCGCGGCGGCGAGGTGGGAAATTCCCGTGTCCCCGCTGACCAGCAGCCGCGCGCCCGCGAGCAGGGCGGCCAGCGTGCCCAGGTCGGTCTGCCCGGTCAGGTCGAGGACGCCCGGCACGTTCAGCGCCTCCCACACCGCCCGTGTCGTCTCGGCCTCGCCGGAGGTGCCGGTCAGCACCACGCGCAGGCCGCGTGCCGCCAGCCGTTCGGCCACCAGCGCGAAGTTCCGGGGCGACCAGCGCCGTTCGGGCTGGCTGGCGCCGGGGTGGATCACGGCGTAGCTACCGGGCCGCAGTGCGTGAGCACCGGGAAGAGTCAGCAGCGCCGCCCGGTCCGCCTCGTGGACGGGAAACGCGAGGGTTTCCCCCTGTGACGGGTAGCCCAGGAATTCCATCAGCCGCAGCCACACCAGCGGTTCGGGTTGCCCGTCCTCGTAAGGCAGAAACCGCGCGGGGTCCGGACACCACTGTCCCGGACGGAAGCGCCCCGCTGCCTGCCTTGCCCCCAGCAGAGACACCAGCACGTTGCTGATGGGGCCGCTGCCATGCAGTTGCAGGGCCAGGTCGTACTGCCCCTGGACCTCCCCGAGCAGGCCGAGTAGTTCCGCCTGCCGCACCGGTTGCTCTGGCAGGCCCGGAAAGCCGGGGAAAGGCAGCAGGCGGTCGATCAGTTCCGGGAAACGGTCCGCGAACGGTGCCGCCTGGGGCAGACCCAGCAGCGTGATTTCCGCCTCCGGCTCCCCCGCCCGCAGGGCCCGCAGCGCCGGAACCGTACACAGCAGGTCCCCCAGCCCTGGAAGGGCGCGGAACACGAGCACTCGCTTTGCAGGAAGTTCGGCCACGGAAACACGACTCCGGCAGACAGCACAAGAAACGCTGCCTGAAGATGAATTAGGACATGACGACGCTGAGTCCAGCGTCACGAAAGTGAAATAAGGAGGTGGGCGAAGAAGTGGAGAGAGTTGACTTGACTCCAGTGTGCTCAAGTCGGCACAAAGGAATAAGGACAAGCCGGTCTACTCTCTAAGTTGCATCCTAGTGAGGGGATCCCGCAAAAGCATTGTGCACATGCACAACCTCATTTTGGCGTAAGCCAACTTTTTGGGCGTATGCACAACGAGAGCTGGGAGTAAGTGGAAAATCCGCGTGCTGCTCGCAAAAACTGCGTAGTTGCTTCTCCAATAGCTTCTATTTTTCCTTCGTTAATTCCCTTCTCTGCCTATACTAGAAAGGGATGAAGAGAGCTTCATTTTTATTGAAAAAATTCGGTCTTCCTACTTCTAACCGTGCAGGCGCCGGATCAGCAAGGCGAGCCGAATCTGGACCGCCTGGTCGAAGGTCCGTGGATTCAGGCCAGTCAGTGAGGTGATCTTGTCCAGGCGGTAATTCAGGGTATTGCGGTGCAGGTCCAGGCGCCGCGCGGCCGCGAGGGGATGGCAGTCTGCGGCGAAGAAGGCGTCCAGGGTGTCCAGCAGTTCCGGCTCGTGGTCGAGGGGGCTGAGGAGGTGCAGGGCCAGCCCCAGCTTGGTTGGCTCGTCCGCCAGGCCCACGAAGGCCGCGACGCCCAGCGCGTCGAGGGTATGCGCCCGGTGTTCGCCGCTCAGGCGGCTGCCCAGCGAGAGGGCCGCGCGGGCATCCTGATAGGAGCGGGCCAGGCCGTCCAGCCCCCGGTGATACCGCCCGATGCCCATCCCCAGCCCCGTGCCCAGGTCGGTTTGCAAGTGGGCCAGCAGCGCGTTCCCCGCCCGTTTGAGGGCCGCGAGGTTGGCCCAGGACGAGCTGGTGGGTGCCTCCGCGTCGCCGTCCTCGGCCCACAGGCTGAGGTTGCGGGTGTCGCTGGCCTTGAGGACCGCCACCTCGCCCTCCCCGATATAGGCGCAGATGGTGTCGTTCGGCAGGCGAAAGAAGTTGACCACGCTGCCCACCACCAGTTGCGCGCGCTGCTGAATCCGGTCGGGGTCCTGTCCCGGCCCCAGCAGGTACGCGGAGGCGTCGATCAGGATCACGGCGCGCGGCGGCCCCAGGTCCATGCCCAGGATGCGGGCCTGGCGCAGCAGCGTTTCCTCATCCTGAATATGGCCGCGCAGCAGGTCGTGGATGAAGGTGTTTTTCAGCTCCTGCTGTTGCGGCAGCCGGTCCACCACGAGCGCCTGCCCCAGCACCAGTTCGACCACGCCATGCGCCAGCCGGGGCGAGAGCGGTTCCCCCTCGGCGGGCAGGATCAGCACCCGGCTTTCCTGTCCGCCGAAGCGAAAGGGGATGGGCAGCGCGCCGTCCAGCGCCTCCAGCGCCGAGAGCGGCAGGCCGCACCACTCGGGCCGGCTGGACGCCACCACCCGGCCTTCGGGGTTCACGACCAGTGTCGGCGCGGCGAGCAGTTCGGCGGTGCGGTCACTCACCAGTTGAGTCACGCGCTCGTAACGGAGATCGGTGGCGGGCAAGGATTCACCTCCGGGGTCAGGACAGGGCGGGGAGGGGGTCGAGGTGCCGGGCGAACTCCTCCACCGTCGCGCCGTTCAGGTCGGGCCGGACCCACGTTGCGTGCCCCACCCGTGCCGGGTCCCCCAGCCCCACCACCGGGAAGCCGCCCGCGAGCGCCGCCCGCACCCCCGCCTCCGAATCCTCGAACACGAGGCAGCGGGTGGGGTGCAGGCCCAGGCGTCCGGCCACCCACAGGAAGATGTCGGGCGCGGGCTTGGGATTCACTACGCTGGAGCCGTCCGCGAAGGCGCCAAAGAGCGCCGTCACCCCCAGCCGGTCACAGACCCGCCGCGCGTTGCGGCTTGAAGAGGCCAGGCCCAGGCGGACGCCCCTTTCCCGCGCCTCGTGCAGCAATTCCGCCACGCCGGGCAGCAGGTCGCCCGGCCCCAGCCCCTCCAGGGCTTCCAGAAAAGAGGCGTTCTTGCGCCACAGCAGGTCCGCGCGCTGTTCCGGCGAACAGGGGCGCCCGTTCAGCCACAGGTCGAGCGCGTCCTCGCGGGTCCGGCCCAGCAGCGCCGCGTTCGCCTCGCGGGAGAAGGGGACGCCTTCCTCCTCCGCCAGCCGCTGCCACGAGTGATAGTGCAGTTCGACCGTATCCGTCAGAACGCCGTCCAGATCGAAGATGAAGCCCAGATTCACCTTAAACCCGCTCCAGCCTCGCCAGCAGGCCCGCGTGGTCGGAGGCGCGCACCTTGCCTTCCCCCTCGGCCAGCACGACCGCCAGCTCGCGCGCCCGCACGCCGCGCGTCCAGACGTAGTCGATCCGGATGCTGGGGACGCGGTCCTCCACGAAGGTGAAGCCGTCCTCGCCCGCGTGCAGCAGGGCCCAGGCGTCGATCCACTCGGCCTCGCGCAGCCCGCCCAGGTACGGGCTGTCCGGCTGCATGTTGAAGTCACCGACCAGGACGGACGCCGGGCCTGCCGTTCCCTCCAGCACCGACAGCGCCTCCCGCACGTTGTCTTCCTGCTGCGCGGGCACCCAGGAGAAGTGGGCATTGAACACGTCCAGCGGTCCCTGTGGCGTCTTGAAACGGCCCCGGAGCATCACGCGGCGGTTGGTGTCCTCCAGCTCCGGTGTCAGGCCCAGTTCAAACCGCTGCACCTCGGGGAGTGGCCCCCGGGTCAGGAAGGCCGGGCCGTCCTGCCGCCCGTCCGCGTGCGTCTGCGCGGCGACGAACACGGCCTGGTAGCCGTTCAGACTCGCGGCCAGTTGCGCGGCCTGGTCGTCCGGGTGCCGCTGCGGGTCGAGGGCCACCGCCTGAAGCGCGATGATGTCCGGCTGGGTGTCGTTGATCACACGCTCGATCAGCTTGCGCCGTTCGTCCCACGCGCCGTGCTTGTCGGCGTAGCCCATGATGTTCAGAGTCAGAATGCTGGTCATCGAAAGTTCCTTTCAGCGGGGCAGATGCAGCGCCGCGGTTTCGGTCTGCGCCGGGCGGTCCCCGATCACCTCACGGAAAAAGGCGATCAGCCGGTCCGCGTGGTGGTCGAAGGTGAACTGGTCACGCACCGCCCAGACGTGTTCGCGCAACTGGCTGAGACGCTCCCGGTCCTGAAGCTGCCTGCTGAGGTCCGCCATATCGTCGAAGAAGAGGCCCAGGTCCAGTTCCCGCGCGAGGTTCTGCGTGGCGACGATATGCCCCGTGTTGTTCCTTTGCAGCATCGGCAGGCCTGCCGCCGCCAGCGTCGCCATCCGCGCGGGGAGGTTCAGGTCGTCCCAGTTGGCGCGCCGCAGCTCACCGCCGTTCTCGCTGCGGAAGAAGTGTAGCCAGCCCGCGTCGTAACGCGAAAACTCCGCCACCCAGTCTTCCTGGTTCACGTTGGGGTGCAGGTGCAGGAAGCGGCCCGCCAGCCCCTTCGTCCGCTCGATCCACGCCTTCCACTGCCCATGCGTGAATTCGCCGTAGAAGTGCAGGTGAATCCCCTGCGCGGCGAGGTCGGCGACGGTTTCCGGATGCAGGCCGATGGGACGGCCCGGCACGACGGTGTGAATCTCGCCGTCGCTGTCCGACAGCCGGGGCGAACGCTCCCCCTGCACGCCCTCGCGCTTGGGCAGGTCGCCGTCGAGAACCAGCGTTGGGCGGCCCCCGGCGAGTTCCGGCGAGAGCGTCTCGAACCAGTCCTGCATCTCCCGGCTGGAATAGATGCGCCCGTCAGCCCGCGTGTACAGCTCCAGCAGCTCACGCCAGGTGCCCTTTTCCAGACAGATGAAGGGGCCTTCCTTGAAATGCCAGACGAAAGGCACGCCGGGATTCTCGGTCAGAACGTGGTGCGCGAACGGCACCGCCTGCCAGTTCAGCAGCCCGTAGATCACGTCCGGTTTGATCTCCCGCACCGCCGCCTGCCAGTTCTCGCGCGGAATGTCCTGCACGTGGCCGAAGGGCAGCGGGCCGACCCAGTTGTACCAGTACGGTCTGTCCATCCACAGGCCGTAGAGCTTGTGCCCCTGCTCGGACAGTGCCAGCACCCGTTCGGGGTTGTAGGCAAGTTCTCCGACCAGCAGGATTTTCAAGCCGTCCGGGGCGGGGGGCGTGGGCGGGCGTTCGCGGTACTTGCGGTAGCGTTCGACCTCGTCGATGAAGTGGCCGACCGTCGTATGGAAGCGCAGCGGTTCCTGCACGCCGTAATAGTCGCGGTAGGTGTTGATGCCGCCCACCGGTTCCCGCACGATCTTGTGCCGCTGATCGGGGTGATCCACCCACTCGCACGTCACCTGCCCGGTGCCGACCGCCGGGCCACGCCGCCTGAGCTGGTGCCAGTACATCCGGTCGAGGTCGTCCGTCGTCAGTTCGCCCCGCTCCAGCCAGCGGTCCCC
Source organism: Deinococcus metallilatus (assembly GCF_004758605.1). NCBI lineage: Bacteria > Thermotogati > Deinococcota > Deinococci > Deinococcales > Deinococcaceae > Deinococcus > Deinococcus metallilatus. The sequence continues at coordinate 855,387 of NZ_CP038510.1, read as the reverse complement.
GGTGCGGCGGTGCATCACCTGCACGAGTTGCAGCGGCTCGCCGTCAATCTGGCCTGCCGCCGCCTTGTTGTAGTGGTGGCGCACGCCGGAAGAGGCCAGTGAAGCTTCGGGATGGGCGGCCAGCGCGTCCGCCAACTGCTCCAGATGCTCGCGGTAATACACGTCATCGGAGGGGAGGTAGGCGACCAGCGGGGCTTGAGCCAGCGACAGTGCGTGGTTCAGTGCAGCCCCAAGACCTTGATTGCGTTCGAGACGGTGATAGGCGATGCGGGGGTCAGCGAGGTAGGGCTGGATGACCTGGGCGGTGTCGTCGGGCGAGCCGTCGTCCACCACGATCAATTCCCAGTCGGGGAGGGACTGTGCCAGCAGACTCTCGATGGCGCGGGGCAGGAAGTGGGCCTGCTTGAAGGTGGGCATCAACACCGAGACGCGCGGATGGGGTGCGGCAGTCATGGGCGCCTTCCCCCCGGTCTGAGGGTGAGACGGCTGGTCGAACGTCCTGGGTGGGTCATCGCTACTCCTGCTGGCGGCGGTCGAGGTACGCCCGGGTGAGGGTTCGACAGTGAAAAGGTCGGGTGGTGCAGGGGGCCAGGGCAAGAGCTGCCTGATCCCTCCGACGTTCCCGTTCGTATAGTGCTACCGCTTACAGAGCCGGAAGCTCAATCTATTCGAAAGCTTTTCCCTCTCCACATTTAGCTCGACCTTTAGAAAGGCGCTGGCGTACCGGGGGAGCGGTTGTGACAGCATGAGGACTCATGCTCTCCTCCTCGTCCTCCCCACTGGTTTCGGTCCTGATGCCCACCTTCAAGCAGGCCAGTTTCCTGCCCCGGGCGCTGGAAAGCCTCCTCGCCCAGTCGTGGGAGGACTGGGAGCTGATCGTGGTGGACGACGGCTCGCCCGACGACACCGCCCAGATCATCCAGCCCTACCTCGCTGACCCCCGCATCTCCTTCCACCAGTTGGAACGGAATACTGGCCTCGGGGCGGCCCTGAACTACGCCACGGCGTTGGCCCAGGGACGGTACTTGGCCTACCTGCCCTCCGACGACGTGTATTACACGGATCACCTGGCGCGGCTGGTGGGTGTGCTGGAGGCGCAACCCTCAGTCGACCTGGCGTATGGCGGGGTGCGCTGGGACTACAAGCACTACGGTCCGACCCTGCGCGGTGAGGCGGCGGTGGGCCGGGAGGCGGAATTTCTCGGCCTGCCGCCGGAAGACAAGAGCCAGCCGACCAGCGGCAACCTGCTGGCGCTGGTGCAGGTGCTGCACCGCCGACGGGAAGGGCTGCCCCGCTGGACCGAGCGTGCCGAGCGTGTCTCGGACAGCCTGGAAGTGGACTTCTGGCGGGCGCTGCTGGACGGAGGGGCACGCTTTGCTTATGCGGGGGCCATCACCTGTGAGTGGGTGGGTCACCCGGACCAGCGGCACCACATCATCGCGGGTATCCCGGGCGGGCTGTCACGGTACCGGGCGCATTACGGGATCGGGCGGGGCGAGTACTTGAACTTCCAGCCCAGCCGGGGCATGCGCGTGAACGAGTGGGAGCGGTACGGCCGCTTCGCGTCGGCGGCCCACGCCCCTCGTCCGGACGGCCTGAAGATTCTGCTGGTCGGTTCCCTCGGCTTCAACCCCGAGCGGATGCTGGCGCTGGAGGAACGGGGCCACAAACTGTACGGCCTGTGGTCGCCCGATCCCGAAACCTGGGACGCCACCGGCCCCTTCTCCTACGGCCATATTGAGGACATCCCCCTGGACGAGTGCTGGCCCGAGCGGGTGCGGGCGGTGCGGCCCAACGTGATCTACGCCCTGCTGAACTTGCAGGCGCTGCCGCTGATCGAGCGTGTGCTGGACGCCCGGCTGGGCATTCCCTTCGTCTTTCACTTCAAGGAAGGCCCCTTTCCGGGAGACGGCCTGTGGCCTGCCCTGGTCCGCGTCCTGAAGGAAAGTGACGGCCTGATCTTCATCAGCCCCGAGAACCGCGAGTGGTACCGGCTGGCGCTGGGCGGGCACCTCGACGAGTCGCGGACCTTCATTCTGGACGGCGACCTGCCCAAGATCGACTGGATGACGGACGAGTGGTCGCCCAAGCTGTCGCAAGGTGACGGCGAGATTCACACGGTCTGCGCGGGGCGGCCCCTGGGGCTGGAACCGCTGTCCGAACTCGCCCGGCAAGGCATTCACGTCCACTTCTACGGGACCCACTTTCACGAGTGGTTCCCCAACTGGACCCGCAGCGGTCTGGAAAGCGGCTTCCTGCACCTGCACCCCACCGTCGAACCGCAGGACTGGGTGCGTGAACTCTCGCGCTACGACGCGGCCTGGGTGCAGCAGTTTGACAGCTTCAACGGCGGCGACCTGCGCCGGGCCACCTGGGACGACCTGAACCTGCCCGCGCGGCTGGGCACCTACGCGGCGGCGGGACTGCCCTGGATCATGCGCGACAACCGGCATTCCCTGGTCGCCATGCAGACCCTCGCGCAGAACCACGATTTCGGCGTCTTCTACCGCGACTTCGCGGACCTCGCCGCGCAGCTCCGCGACCAGCCCCGGCTGGAGGAATTGACCGCGAACGCCCGCGCGGCCCGCCGTCTCTTCGCTTTCGACACGCACGCGGATGAGCTGGTGGACTTTTTCCGCCGGGTGCTCGCGGCCCAGGCCTTTTTACAGGACGAGCGGGTGGCGCAGGGCGACGACTGAGGGTGAAAGCGCGCCTGGGGGAGGCCGGGTAACGTTCTCCTGGTCAGTGTTGCCTCACCAGCAGCCGCAGCACGTCCTCTTCCCGGGGGCTGAGATGCTCCGTCCCAAGCTGCCGGGTGGTCAGCAGGTGCAGGTCCTTGCTCGCCACGTTGGGCCAGATGAACACCTCGCGCGCGAACGCCAGAAAGACGGCGCAGGCTCCAGCGACTCTGCTGGAGCCTGCGCTCACCCGTCTTCAGCCCTTCACGCTGCCCGTCAGCGAGGCTCCCTCGATGAAGTACTTCTGGAACACGAAGAAGAGCAGCACCACCGGCAGCAGCACCAGCACCGAGGCGGCCATCAGCAGTTGCCACTGCGTGTCGTTGGCCGAGCGGAAGGAAGCCAGGCCCACCTGCAAGGTGTAGAGCCGCTCGTCGTTGAGGTACAGTAGCGGGTTCACGTAGTCGTTCCACGCGCCGTCGAAAGTGAAGATGGCGACGGTGGCGAGGGCCGGAGTGGCCAGCGGCAGCACCACCCGCGCCCAGATCCACAGTTCGTTCGCGCCGTCCACCCGCGCGGCCTCCAGCAGTTCGTTGGGGATGCCCAGAAAATACTGCCGCAGCAGGAAGGTAAAAAAGGCCCCCGCGAAGAAGCTCGGCACGATCAGCGGCAGATAGGTGTTGATCCAGCCCAGTTTGCTGAACAGCACGTACTGCGGCACCAGCGTGACCAGCCCCGGGATCATCATGGTGGAGAGCATCACCACGAAGAGAAAATCGCGGCCCGGAAAGCGCAGCTTGGAAAAGCCGTAGGCGGCCAGCGAACACGACAGCACCGTGCCGAAGGTGACCGTCACGGCGTAAAAGAGGCTGTTGATCGCGTAGCGGGTAAAGGGGGCGCTGGCCCAGGCTCTGGCGTAGTTCCCCCACATGACAGGATCGGGAATCCAGCGCGGCGGGTACGCGAAGACCTGCGAGTCGGGCTTCAGAGAGGTGGACACCATCCACAGCGCCGGGTACAGGATCAGCAGGGACAGCACGACCAGGGCGGCCAGGGCCAGCAGACGCCCCAGCATCAGGCCGGTGAGGCGCCGGGGGCCGCCCGTCCGCACGGGACGCGGGCGCACATGGACCTCAGGGCGGGAGAGCGCCATCTCAGCGCACCTCGCCTTCGTAGTGGACCCAGCGTTTGGAAAACCACAGTTGCAGCCCGGTAATCGCCAGCGTGATCAGCAGCAGAATCCAGGCCATCGCGCTGGCGTAGCCCATTCGCAGGTCGGTGAAGGCCGTCTGCCAGATGTACAGCCCATAAAAGAGCGTGCTGTCGCTCGGCCCGCCTTTGGTCAGGATCAGCGACTCGGACCAGAATTGCAGCGCCCCCGAGATGCCCGTGATTAGCTTGAAGAAGATCACCGGCGAGATCAGCGGCACCGTCACCGCCCAGAACTGCCGCCAGGGACTCGCCCCGTCGATCTGCGCCGACTCGTACAGGTCGCGCGGCACGCCCCTCAGGGCAGCCAGGTAGAACATGAAGCCGCCCGCCGCCGCCCACATGCTCATGATGATCAGGGCGGGCTTGGACCACGCGGGATCACCGAACCACAGCGGGAGGTTGTTCTCGTTCACGCCCAGGCGGTACAGGGCCGTATTGATCAGCCCCACCTGCGGGTTGAAGACCCACAGCCACAGCAGCAGCACCGCCACGCCGGTCAGGACTTTCGGCAGAAAGAAGATCGTGCGGAAGAGGCGCTGGCCCCGCACCTCCTGATTGAGCAGCGTGGCGATCAGCAGCCCCGTGGCGATGCCCAGCGGTACCGCGAACACGGCGTAATAGGCGGTGTTGTACAGCGCCGTCCAGAAGCGCGTGTCCTGGGTCAGCAATTGCACATAGTTCCGCACGCCTACCCAGTCGAAGCGCGAGGTGATGTCGTAGTTGGTGAAGCTCGCGTACAGCGAAAACAGCATCGGCCCCAGCACGAAGCACAGGAACCCGATCAGCCAGGGCGCGATGAACAGATAGCCCCACAGCGCCTCGCGGTGGCGGGCCTTCAGGCCGCGTCGGGGAGGGTGGACCGGCGCCGCGCGGCTCACGGCCGGGCCTCCAAGGTCAGAACTGGGCGCATTGGGCCTCCTGAACAGAAGCCGGGCAAAGCGGAGCGGCCCGCTTCACCCGGCGCGGGGGATTATTTGTTGCTGTTGACGAGGCGCTGCACCTGGGCCTGCGCCTCCTCCAGCGCCTGCCGGGGGTCGGCGCCCCGGTACACGGCGTCCTCGGTGGCCTTGTCCAGAATGGTGCCGTAACTGGGGGCATAGGGCGGGGCCGAGTTGACCTGGGTGTATTTCATGTTGGCCGACATCAGGCGGAAGGCGGGGGTGGTCACGCTCAGCGAGGCGTTCTTGGCCCCGGGGAAGTCGTTCTGCTCCTGCGCCCAGATACGCGCGCCCTCGGTCGCCATCCACTTGGCGAAGGCGAAGGCTTCCTTGGGGTGCTTGGTGCCCACCGGAACCTCCAGGTTGAACCCGCCGCCCGACGAGGTGCCGGGTCCCGGCTGGCCGGTGGGAGTGGGAATCCGCACCATGCCGTAATTCATGTTGGGCGCGTATTTCTTGAGGGTGGCGGCGTACCCGCCGATGTCGATGATCATGCCCAGCTTGCCCGAGATGAAGGGGTCCTGCGCGCCGCTGCCGAAGCTGCTCTTGAACGCCTGCACGTTGCGCGCGCCCAGGCGGTCGGTCCAGTCCTTGATCCAGGTCAGGGTCTTCACCGCCACCGGGTTGGTGAAGTTGGGGTTGATCATGTCCTGATCCCACATGCTGCCGCCCGCGTTCGCCACCCAGCTTTCCAGGCCGAAGCTGCCGTACAGCGGGTGGAAGCCGATGCGGCTGTACACCGGCCCGGTCTTCTTGTCGAGCTTCTTGGCGTAGGCTTCCAGCTCGTCCCAGGTCGTCGGCGGCTTGGCCGGGTTCAGCCCGACTTCCTTGAAGAGGTCCTTGTTGTAGTACAGGAAGCGGGTGTCGGTCACGAAGGGCAGGCCGTACTGGTCGCCCTTGTAGGTCGCCGTGGCCCACAGGTTCGGGTAGAACTGGTTCGCCAGGCTGTCCGCCCCCAGCTTGCTGAGATCGGTCGCCTGGTTCTTGGCGGCCCGCAGCGGGGTGGTGCGGATATCGATCACCACCACGTCCGGCGGATTTTTGGCGGCGATGGCGGCCAGCGTCTTGGTGGGGAGCTGATCGAAGGGTACGAAGGTGTACTTCACCTGGATATTGGGATTTTTCTTGTTCCAGGTGTCGATGATCCGGTTGATGGTGGGGCGGCGCTGTTCGGACCCCCAGTGCGCCCACAGGTCCAGCGTGACCTTCTGCGCGCTGGCCCCACTCAGGGCAGGGCTGCCCAGCAGGGCGGCCGTCAGGAGAAACAGAGACTTTTTCATGGATTGACCTCGCGGGGTCAGGGGACGGAAAACGGTCGCCGGTTCATGCCCCGACCACTGTTTTCCGCCCCCTGACATGCCCTGAGGTTAGCTGAGGGGCGTGCTTCTTGGGTACGGTTCCGCCCAGGTCGTATTTATGGTTTCTTGGAAATCTTCAGGTACCAGGCCCGATTCACAGCACATCTTCAACTTGCTGTGGTCGGCGCGTCAGAGGGTTTCCAGTCGCCACGTGGGCCCAGTACAGCAGCAGCAGCCCCACGCCCACCAGCGCCCACAGTGAGGTGAAGCGCCAGGCCAGCGCGGACAGCAGCAGCGGCGGTAGGGCACACAATTGGGTGTAGAGCGGATAGGCCAGCACGATCCGGGCTGCCCCGGCCAGCGCGTGGGGCAGCGGCACGCCCTCCGCCAGCGCGTCGAGGAAGAACGGTTGCAGCACCAGCCAGAACCATCCCAGCAAGAGGCCCAGCACGGCCCGCAACGCCCCGCTCAGGGTGTCCGGCTGGACCCTCCACACCACCCCATTGGCGTACAGCACGAACAGTAGCAGGATATTCAGCGCCGCCCAGAGGGTGCCGGGCCACCACAGCCGCCGGAAGAAGCGGGGCAGTGAGGTGTAGGGTTCGTCGGGCACCGGGGGATCGCCGGGAGCGAGGTCGTCGCGTTCGTCCTCCACTTCCAGCACTGCGCGGCGCAGCCAAGCGTAGGCGGTCAGTGTCGCGGCACCCAGCGTCACCAGTGGCCAGGCCGCGACCAGCCACAGCACATTCACCACGATCAGGCGCGGCAGGTGGTCCCACAGGTGCGCTCCCGCCGTCCGCCAGACCCGCACCGCTCCCCACATGGGGGCGAGGATAGCAATGCGGGCGTTGGGGGAAGCAGCGGTGCCTCTGCACGGTTCTGAAGCTCCGCGCGCCTGGTGGCTGTTTGAAGCTGGGGAGATTCTGGTGGGGCATCTGAAAGGTGGAACCCGGCCATTCCCTCCAGAATTTTGAAAAGACAAAAGATACGGGGCCTCGGCTCTGGGCCGACTCAGGGCGGGGAGGCGCCATGACGGGCGACATCCCTCTTTTCAAGCAGCCGCTTACAGCGCCGTCCGCACCTGCCACAGTTCCGGGAACAACACGATACTCAGGGCGCGGCGGAGGTATCCGGCGCCGCTGGTGCCGCCGCTTCCGGGTTTGAAGCCGATGGTGCGCTCGACGGTCGTGAGGTGGTTGAAGCGCCAGGCGCGGAAGTTGTCCTCCACGTCGAGCAGCTTCTCGGCCAGCTCGTAGAGGTCCCAGTACTGCTCGGTGTCGCGGTAGACCGCCAGCCAGGCGTCCAGCACCGCCGGGTGCTCGGTGGGCGGCTGGGTGAAATCGCGTTCCAGCACCTCGGCCGGGATGGGCAGGCCGCGGGCGGCGAGCAGGCGCAGCGTCAGGTCGTACACGCTGGGCGCGTGCAGCGCCGCCAGCAGGGGAGCGTGCAGGTCCGGGCGGTGCTCGAAGGGGCGCAGCAGCGTGGGATTGCGGTTGCCCAGCAACACCTCGACCATGCGGTACTGCGCCGACTGAAAGCCCGACGCCTCCCCGAAGGCGCCCCGGAACTCCAGGTAGTCGGCGGGCGTCATGGTCTTGAGGACCTCCCAGGCGTTCGTGAGCTGTTGCTGCGCCCGCACCACACGCGACAGCATCTTCAGCGGGGTATCGGTGACGCCTGCGGCCAGCAGCGCCATCGCGGCCTGCAATTCGCGGATGATCAGCCCCAGCCACAGCTCCGAGACGTGATGCACGGTGATGAAGAGGTGCTCGTCGTGAGCCTGCGTGATCGGCTGGTGCGCGCTCAGGAGGAGATCGGTCTTCAGGTAGTCCCCGTAGCTGAGGCGCTGACGGAAGTCCAGTTGGGCCTGTTCGGGGGTGTCGCGGCCTTGCACGTTCGGAGCCTCACCTTCTGCCATGTCTAGGAGACTAACGGAAGCGGGCCGCCGGACGCTTCACTCTCCTTCATCTGGACCCGGGGCGTGGGCTGGGATGGCGCCCTTACCCTGACGCCATGCCTTCGCCCATCCTGGACCTCGCAGGGATCACGCTGGAGGTCAACCATCTGCCCCGGGGGATTCGCTTCTACCAGCAGGTGCTGGGCCTGGACCTGCTCCACCACGACGAGGCGCGGCAGACGGCCCGCTTCCGGGTGAACGGTGCCCAGCACCTCACCCTCTGGAAGCCGGTCACGCGGCAGGCGAACGACCCGCGCCTCGCCCCGCTGCGTGCCCGGGGTGCCTCGCACCTGCACTACGCCTGGCAGATTCGGCCGGAGGATTTGGAGGCCAGCCAGGCGGTGCTGGACGAGCACGGCCTCCCCTGGACCGAGATCGACCTGGGCACTCCCCAGCGGCCCGACCGCACCGTCTACTTCTTCGACCCCTTCGGGCACGGCCTGGAACTGCGCGGCGTGGACCTGGGTGATGACCGCCAGCCCGCCTATCCGCCGCAGCCGGTATCCCGCCCCGCCCACGCCCTCCCCGTCATGGGCCTGCGCGAAGTGGCCCTGGCCTTTGGCGACTACGCCGGGATGAAGGCCCGCCTGCCCCGCGCCTACGGCCTGGCCTTCGCCAAGGAGCAGGAGGACCGCGACTTCGCGCAGTTCGCCCTCGGCCCCCGTCCCGAGCCGGACGGCAACGGCACGCCCCGCCGCTGGCTGTACGCCTGGGACCCACAGGTGGGGCTGGCCGACATGTTTGGTGGTGATCACGCGCTGGTGCAGTTCTACGCGGATGTGGACGCCGTGCTGGCCCTGGTCCGCGCCGAGGGCTTGCCGCACGTGTTGGCGGATGGGCGGCTGGCCGTCCGCGACCCGGATGGGCACGTCTTCGAGTTCCTGCCGCCGCTCTGAGCGGGGAAAGGTCACGCAGGGCTTCTCATACACACGCTGGAGATGTTTTGCCCCTTCTTGCGGGGGAGGCTGGGACTTGAAAAGCTCCGCAGGAGAGGGGGGAACCGGCACGCCCTCCCAGCGCACTTTGCCTCCAATGAGAACCTTTTCAATCACGCGCTCAGCAGGTGGACGGCGGGTTGCCCGGTGGGGCGGTTGAGTCTGGAAGGCATTCCCCCCACCCCCCACCCCCCCGCCGGGGCAGGGGGAGCTTTCCGCTGCGCTCGGCAAAGGGAGACTCGTTGCGCGGCGGAGATGTTTGGGGCGGTGACGGTTCCTGCCTCGAACTTGCTGATTTCCACCGGGCGGCTGCGGGCCTGCGGCCCGAAAGCTCCTCTGCTCTGCCTGCTCCCTTGCAAGGCGGAACCTGGCCGTTGCCTCCAGAACTTTGAAAAGACAAAAGATAGGAGAGCTTCGGCTTGGAACTTACGCGGCTGGGAAGAAGAAAGCGTGTGGGACCATGTTTTTTACTCCTCCCCCTTGAGGGGGGAGGCTGGGACTTGCAAAGCTCCGCAGGAGAGGGGGTGAACTGGCCTGGCATCCCAGCCCCACGTTTTCTCAATTCCCTCGACCTTCCGCTCCAGAGTTTCGCGTCAATCCTGAGCTTTTGGCAGACTCGGACTCAAGGTGGGGAGGGGGCACCACCTGCTGGCCTTCCGGGCCGTACTGCGCCAGCACGTCGCGCGCCACCTGCCCGGCGGTGCCGATGCGGGCGAGGGCCACCACCGCGCCGCCGAAGCCTGCGCCGGTCATGCGTGCGCCGTATACGTCGGGGTGGGCCTGGAGCAGCGCGACGAGTTCGTCCACGCGCGGGACGGTCACCTCGTAGTCGCTCCGCAGACTGGCGTGCGAGGCGTTCATCAGTTCACCGAACAGGGGGGCGGGGGCGTGCAGGGCGAGCAGCACGCGGGCGTTCTCGCTGACGACGTGCCGGGCGCGGCGCAGCAGCAGGTCGGGGAGACTGGCCAGTGCCGCCACGTCCGGCACGTCCCGCAGTTCGGAGACGCCCAGCAGCCGCGCGGCCTCCTCCACTTCGCTGCGGCGGGTGTTGTAGCCGCTCCCGGCCAGACGGCGGGGCACGCCGCTGTCGAGCACGACCACCTCGCCGCCCGCCGGAAGGGGCAATTTTTGCCGCTCCAGCGTCCGCGTGTCCAGAAACAGCATGTGCCGGGTGTCCGCCAGGCTGCTCGCCATCTGGTCCATGATCCCGCTGCGGACCCCCACGAATTCGTGTTCGACCCGCTGCCCGATCAGCGCCAGGTCCACGTCGGTCAGCGGCAGGTCGTACAGCGTCCGCAGGGCACGCAGGGTCGCGATTTCCAGCGCCGCGCTGCTCGACAGCCCCCCGGAGGGCACGTCCGAACTGATCCACACGTCCAGCGCGTCCGTGACCCCCGTGAGGGCGCAGCATCCGGTGACGTACGGCGCGAAGCCCGTGCCCGTCTCGCCCGCTGGCACGTCCAGCCGCTCCCTGTAGTTGAGGGAGTACAGGTGGTGGGTGTCGCCGCCGTTCCGCGCCAGGGCGACCACCGTATGCTGCGGAATCGCGCTGGGCAGCACGAATCCGCCCTGGTAGTCGGTGTGTTCGCCCAGCAGGTTCACCCGGCCTGGGGCCTGGGCCTGGGCTTCGGGCGGCCTGCCGAACACGTCAGCGAAGCTCGGGCTACTGGCGGGCATCCTTCACCTCTCTCAGCTCGGCGGCCTTCTGCTCGGGCAGCGCGTCGTTCACGAATTCGCCCGCGCCCTGCTCGGTCCCGGCCAGGTACTTCATGCGGCCCGGCGCCCGCAGGTAAGGCGAAATCTCGATCCGCAGCGGCCACTCGGGATACGCCTGGCCATCGGTCGGGGCCTGCTGCACCGTCAGCAAGTAGGGCATCCTCACCCCGAACAGCGTGTCCAGCCGCGTCAGGGCGTCCTTGAGGACGGCGGCCAGCGCGTCCCGCTCGCCCTCCCGCAGGTCGGACAGGAAGGCGACGGCGCGGGTCGGCAGCACCCACATCTCGTAGGTGAAGCGCGCGAAGGGCGGCACCACGCTGAGCGCCTGGCCCTCGTCCCGCACCACCCGCAGGCCCGCCTCGCGCTCCTGGCGCACGAAGTCTTCCAGCCAGGGTCGGCCGTGCTCCGCCAGGTAAGCGCGCATCTGGGTGAGCGCCCGGGTCTGCACCGGGGGCAGGTGGTCGTAGGCGTAGATCTGGCCGTGCGGGTGGTGCAGGGTCACGCCGACCTCCACCCCCCGGTTCTCGAAGGGCAGCACGTACTGGAGCTGGGGGTCGCGGCCCAGGCAGGTCGTCCGGTCGGCCCAGACGTCGATCAGCAGCCGCACCTGTTCTGCGGGCAGGCCGCCCAGGGTGCCGCCCGGGTCCTGGCTGAACACCACCACCTCACATTTGCCTCGCCCGGCCCGGACCGTCACGTCCGGCACCGGGTCCGGCGTGGGGGCGTCGAGCGTCAGGCTGGGAAAGCGGTTCTCGAACACCGCCAGGTCGTAGTTCCCCGGCGGCAGCTCGGTGGGATGCTCGGGGTCGTGGGTGGGGGCCAGCGGGTTGTACTCGGGTGGGGGCAGAAAGGTGCGGTTCAGGCGGTGCGCGGCGTAGATCACCCACTCGCCGCGCACCGGATGCCAGCGCATCTGCGGGCGCGCCTCCACCGCCTCGCCGGGGCTGGGAATGGGACCGCTGACCTCCACCGGCGTCAGGCCATAGAGGATAAGGGCGCGGCCATCCGGTTTCACGAACTCCGACTTGTACATATTCCACCAGTCCTGTCAGGGGAGGCGGCCGGGTCCGGACCGGCAGAAGGCGTGGGTAAGCACGCTTCAGGGCTGAGCCGGGGGGCCGGGCCGCCTGGGTTGAGCGGCGTCATCGGGGCGCGCTCCAATCGACTTGATCACACCGAATCACGGGACCTCACAGCGGGTTGACCAGCAGAAAATACCGGAACCGGGAACGGAAGAGGCCTCCGCCTCCCCCGGCTCCCGCCCCACATTGCCATGAAGAACGGGCGGCCAGCGCGGCCAGCTGGGACAGACGGGTTCCCCCCGGCTTCAGGGCCGCGCCGTCACCCATAGTCCAGCCCTCCCGGACAGAACCCAGGCAGTGATTCCACCCGGCGGGGGTAAGGGCATGATGTGAAATTCTTAACACCCCTTTCGGGGATGGAGACAGGATATTGAACCATGGTGTCGTCTCTCGTCCGCTCGCCTGCCTGCCTGGCCCTGCTGGTCCCCCTCCTGCTGTCCGCCTGTGGGCAGGCCGGGCTGACGCCAGGGGCGCAGGCCGCAGCGGACCGCCCCGAATTCGCGGCCCAGGTTCCGCTGCCTGCCGGGACCGCCGGGGGCAGCCTGAGCGCGGCCTACGGGGGCCGGGTGCTGCGTGAGGCCCCGGACGCGGACGAGGGTGACGCCCTGTTGGGCTTCTCGGAGGGGCAGGTCGGGGGCGGCCTGACCACTCAGGGGCTGCCCTCCGTGCAGGTGGAGCGCAACCGCGACGTCTTCCAGGCAGGGGAGGCAGCCCCAGTCACGGAGACCGCCCGGCGTACCGTGTGGGTGAACGGGAGTTTTACCAGTTGGGCGAGCGCCCGGCGCACCGTCTGGGTGAACGGCCGCTTTGGTCCCGTTCCCGCGAGTGAGTGGCGGGATTTCCGCGACGACGCCTGCGACCCGGACGAGGAAGGCACGCCGGGCGCGGGCGGGTATGGGCACGGTCTGAACAGCGCCTACAAGACGGGCTGGGCGAGAGCCGCCTCGATCTGCCCGCCTTCCTGAACAGCGTCTTCTGAAAGAATTCCGGTTCATCAGTGATGAAATAACTGGGTAACCCGACCGGACTTGCAAAGCTGCGCAGCAGAGGAAGAAGGAAAGACGGTGACGGAGAGGCGTGGAGGCACCGAAGCGGAGCGGGTTTGCAAAGCTGCTCAGCAGAGGGGCTGTGCCGGATGATCCGGAATCCGTATAAGACGGGCGGCATGAGGGCGGCGGCGCGTCGTATCGGGGGCCGGGGGAGTCTTGCCACCCTCTGACCTGCGGGGTGGGCGGCCGGGTGAGCGTGCCCTGGCCCTGCTGGAGCAGGCCGAGCGGCTGACGGCCGTGGACGAGGCGCGGGCGCTCCAGGTGGCCGAACTGGCCCTGGCGGCGGCGGGCGAGGAGTCGCGGCCCCGGCTGCGCGCCCAGGCCCACCACCTGATCGGGCAGATGCAGGCGCGGCGCGGGGACGGGGAACGGGCGGCGTACCACCTGGAAGCTGCCCTGGGCCTGTTCCTGGCCCTGGGGGACCGCCGCGCCGAGGGGCGCGTCCGGCGCGATCTGGGGGCAGCCCTGCTCGATCAGGGGCGCTTCCGCGAGGCCGAAGGGCAGCTCACCCAGGCGCTCGGGCAGTCAGCCGTGGGAGAGGACGGGCGGGGCGACATCCTCAACAGTCTCGCCGGGCTTTACCACGCGGCCGGGCAGTACGCGGAGAGCCTGGACAGCCTGCGGGCCGCGCTGGGCGAATTCCGGCAGGCGGGCGACGTGGTGGGGGAGGTCAAGGTGCTGTGCAACCTCGGCACGCTCCTGACCAGCCTGGGCCGCTACCCCGAGGCGCTGGAGCACCTACAGGCCGCCTATGCCCTCAGCACCGGCCCGGCCCGGGCGCAGCTCGCCGGGCACCGCAGCCAGGGGGCGATGCTGCTGAGTCTGGGGGCACTCCTGCTGGACATGGGCGATCCGCGCGAGGCGCAGCGGTACTTCGACGAGGCGCTGGCCTTCGGGCAGCACTCCGGCGATCAGGTCATCGCGGCCAACGCCATGCTGAACCGCGCCGAGGCGCAGCAGGCCCTGGGGGAGGCGGCGGCCGCCCGCGCCGCCTACGAACGGGCGCTGGACCTCGCGCGCGAAGGGCAGTACCGGCAGGTGGAGGCCTCGGCCCTGACGGGGCTGGGGCAACTGCTGATGGCGGAGGGGCAGGAGGTGGAGGCCGAGAGCGCCTACCGCCAGGCGGGGGAGATCGCCCGCGAGACGGGGGACCTGGAGGGGCAACTGTACGCCCTGCTGCACCTCGGTGAAGTCCAGGAGCGGCTGGAGGACCTGCCCGCGGCCCTCGCCACGCTGGAACTGGCCCTGTCGCTGGCGCGCGGGATGGGCCGCCCCAAGGCAGTCTGCGACGTCCACCGGGCCCTGTATCCCATGTATGCCCGCCGGGGCGACCACGCCCGCGCCCTGGCACATCTGGAACAGCTCTACCAGCAGGAGCGCGAGATCCTGAACACGGAGGTCGAGCAGCGGGTGCAGACGCTGACCGGCAACTTCGAGCTGGAGCGCGCGCAGCATCAGGCGGAGCTGACGCGGCTGCGGCTGGTGGCGGCCGAGGAGGCCCGCGCCCTGGCCGAGGAGGAGGTGCGCGAGCGCACGCACAGCCTGGAACAGGCGCACCTGGAGGTCGTGACCCGGCTCGCGGTGGCCGCCGAGTACCGGGACGACTCGACCGGCGAGCACACCTGGCGGGTGGGCCAGATGTCGGCGGCCATCGCCCTGCGCCTCGGGCTGCCCCACGAAACGGTCGAACTGCTGCGGGTCGCGGCCCGGCTCCATGACGTCGGCAAGATCGGGATTCCTGACCGCATTCTCCTGAAGACCGGCGTGCTGACCGAGGAGGAGTACCGGCACATGCAGCAGCACACCCTGATCGGGAGCCGCATCCTGTCGGGCGGGCAGTCCCGCCTGCTCCAGATGGCCGAGGAGATCGCCCGCGCCCACCACGAGCGCTGGGCGGGCGGCGGCTACCCCCTCGACCTGCGAGGCGAGGCCATTCCGCTCACCGCCCGCATCGTGGCGGTCGCGGACGTCTTCGACGCGCTCACCCACGACCGCCCGTACAAGGCGGCCTGGACCGTCACCAGCGCCCTGCGTGAACTTCGGCGGCTCTCCGGCATCTCCTTTGACCCGGCCGTCGTGGAGGCAGCCTTGCAGGTGTTGCCCCTGCCCGCAGCCGGGCAAGGCTCTTCCGGGGCGGAGGAATCCCCGACCCGCGGGCCTGCTGACCCCTGACCGCAGCCTCCGGCGCGGGCGGGGACAGACCTTCCGGTGGTCAGTGGGCCGGGGTTTCCAGCGGTTCGGGCGCTTCCAGTTCGGCCAGCAGCTTGAGCGCGAGGCGTTCGAGCGTCTGCGTCTCGGCGGGGGTCAGCGCCGACAGGATCCTGGCCTCGTTGGCGACGTGGTGCGGCAGCAGTTCCTCCACCAGCGCCCGGCCCGCCGGGGTCAGCCGCACCTGCACCGAGCGGCGGTCGGACTCGCTCGCCAGCCGCTCGGCCAGCCCCTTCTGGACCAGCCGGTCCACCCGGTTGGTGATGGAGGGGCCGCTGATGGCGGTCAGGTCGGTGAGCTGGGTGGGCGTCAGGCCCTCCGGGGGCGCGGAACGGTACAGCGTCAGCAGTAGGTCCCAGCCTGCCGGATTGATCCCTGCGGGCTGGTAGGTGGTTTCGATCTGCCGGACCAGCGCGGTGTGCAGCCGTCCCAGCAGCAGCAGGGGCAGCATCGGGCCGGGGTCGAGGTCGGGCTGGGTCTGTGCCCAGTCCTGGCGGATACGTTCGAGGAGGTCGGAAGTCTGGGGGGGAGCCATGTTGGATGCCTCAGTGCGTCTGAGCCTAGCACGCGGGTTCTGGAGCGGGAGGGGCGCGGGAAGGTCCGGCCAGGGCCACCGCAAAGGTGCCGAGTCCGCACAGGCCCGGTTGAACCCCGCTGCTGCGCCGCTCTGCGAGTCCGGCCCTGCGGGCCACGCCCCTCAAGACGCCTGATGTGAAATGCGGGACGGGTGGGTCAGGTCATCAGGAGCATTTTTCTCGTCTGCATGAGGGCGAGCTTCGCCCGCCACCCCCCTCCCCAGCCCTCTGCAAGCAGCTCTACGAGTCCCCCGCAAGGGGAGAGGGAGAAAAAAGCCCATCCAAGGCAGCAAATTTCTATTGCACACCAGGCGTTCAAAGGGAGGCCACAGGCTGGACGCCTTGGAGGGCAAATTGAGCCCCTGGCTCCCCTTGAGGGGAGCTGTCAGCGGAGCTGACTGAGGGGTTGAACGGGACGAGCCTACCCAAAACCGGACGTTGCGGTTGCCCTAAAGGTCCGGCGCCGCTCTTCAGCACTTGTCAAGACCACTGGTGATTTTCATCCTGTGAACAGATACTCCACGGCTTGACAGCACTGGCGATTGTCCCTACGATGAAGCGACTCAAGTACATAGATGTCTAAGTAGTCCGGTCGTCTGGCGGCTCCGGCCGCACCGTTTCTCCGGCGTGTGCCCCCGGCCACGTCCCCGTAGGGAGGTCTGCATGACCCAAGGAACTGTTCCTGTCCGGTCCACCCACCCCGTCGACGAAGTGCCGCCGCTCGGGCGCATGATCGCCTTCGGGCTTCAGCACGTCCTGAGCATGTATGCCGGGATTGTGGCCGTGCCGCTGGTGCTGGCCTCCGCCCTGGGGCTGGACCACGACCATGTGGTGCGGATCGTGAACGCCAGTTTCTTCATGTGCGGCATCGCCACCCTGATCCAGACCATCGGCTTCCCCGGCTTCGGGGCCAAGCTGCCGCTGGTGCAGGGCACCACCTTCGCGTCGGTGGCGACCATGATCCTGATCGGCAAGCAGTCCGGGCTGCCGGGCATCTACGGCGCGGTGATCGCGGCGGGCATCTTCACGGTGATCGCGGCGCCCTTCTTCTCGCGCCTCCTGCGCTTCTTCCCGCCAGTGGTGACGGGGACGGTTATCACCATCATCGGGGTTTCGCTGATGCCGGTCGCGATCCGCTGGGCGGGCGGCGGCGTGCCCGGAACCCCGGACTTCGGCGCGCCTGCCAACCTGGGCCTGGCCGCGCTGACCCTGCTGTTCGTGCTGCTGGTCACCCGTTTTGGCAAGGGGTTCTGGAGCCGCATCGCCGTGCTGCTGGGCCTGGTGTTCGGCACGGTCGTGGCCGCGCTGCTGGGCAAGGCGTCCTTTGCCACGGTGGGCACCGCCGCCGCCGTCGGCTTCACGCCCCCCTTCTTCTTCGGCGCGCCGACCTTCCTGCTGGTGCCGATCCTGTCGATGATCCTGGTGATGCTGGTCGTGATGGTCGAAACCACTGCCGACCTGCTCGCCATCGGTGAGATCACCGAGCGGCCCGTCAATGCCCGCGACGTGGCAAACGGCCTGCGTGCCGACGGCCTCTCGTCCGCGCTGGGGGGCTTCTTCAACGTGTTCCCCTTCACGGCCTTCGCGCAGAACGTCGGTCTGGTGCGCTTCACCGGCATCCGCAGCCGCTTCGTGGTGGCCGCCGCGGGCGTCATCCTGATGCTGCTGGGCTTCTTCCCCAAGCTGGGCGCGCTGGTGGCCTCCATCCCGCTGCCGGTGCTGGGCGGGGCCGGGCTGGTGCTGTTCGGCACCGTGGCCGCCGCCGGAATTCAGACCCTGACCCGCGTCAACATGGCCGACACCCGCAACCTCACCATCGTCGCCGTCAGCATTGCGCTGGGCGTGATCCCGGCGACCGTGCCGACCCTCTACGAGAAGCTGCCGAGCTGGGCCAGCCTCTTCCTGGAAAGCGGCATTACCGCCGCCGCCCTGGCCGCCATCCTGCTGAACATCCTCTTCAATATCCTCAGCACCGGGGCCGAGCGCCGCTCGTACACCGCCGACGCCACCGCGCACGCGCCGGAAGTGGGGGACATCCATTGAACGCCTTCCTGTCCCTGGCTGAGGTGAACGCCCTCCCGCTCTCCGACTTCGTGCGCCTCTTCGGCGGCGTGCTGGAACACAGCCCGCGCTACGCCGAGCGGGTGGGCAAAGAGCGCCCCTTCGCCGATGTGGAGGAACTGGCCGCCGCCTTTACTGGAGCCGTCCTGGCCGATACCCCCGCAGAGCAGCTCGCCCTGATCCGCGCCCACCCCGACCTCGCCGGCAAGGCCGCTCTGGCCGGAGAAGTGACGCCCGAATCCGCCTCCGAACAGGCTTCCGCCGGTCTGGACCGCCTGACCCCCGAGGAATACGCCGAGTTTCACCGCATCAACGCGGCCTACCACGACAAGTTCGACATGCCCTACATCGTCTGCGTGCGCGAGAACACCAAGGACACCATCATGAGCGGTGCCGCCACGCGCCTGCACAACTCGCCGGAACAGGAGCGGGAAACCGCTCTCCGGGAAATCGGCAAGATCGCACGTCTCAGGGTTCTCGACCTGGTGGACCAGGGCCAGGAAGTAAAAGGAGCAGGAGCATGACGCAGACCCAGCAGCAGACCCAGCCCAAAGCCAACGCCCGCCTCGGCGCGAACAACTACGGCAAGGCCGAAGTCAACCTGATGAAGGTGAGCCGCGATACCCCGCGCCACGAGATCCGCGAACTCCAGGTGCGTGTGGCGATGACCGGCGACTTTGACGCGGCCCACACCCAGGGCGACAACACCGACCTGATCGCCACCGACACCGTCCGCAACACCATCTACGGGCTGGCGAAGGAAGGCTTCGAGGGCAGCCCCGAGGAGTTCGGCAAGGAGCTGATCGCCCACTTCGTGAAGACCGGCCCCAGGGTGACGGGCGGCTTCATGGAGTTCACCGAGTACCTCTGGGAGCGCATCCCGGTCGGCGGTGAGGGCCACAACCACTCCTTCGTGCGCCAGATGCCCCAGCGAACCGGCCGCGTGGAGAGCAGTGACGGGCAGACCTTCAAGGTCACCTCCGGCATCGAGAACCTGTACGTCCTCAAGACCACCGAGAGCGGTTGGGAGAACTACCTCCTGAACGAGCGTTTCACCACGCTGCCCGAGACGCACGAACGCCTGATGGCGTCCTTCGTGACCGCCAAGTGGGAGTACAACGAGGGTCAGGTGGACTACGACGCCGTATGGCAGCGGGTCTACCAGCAGATTCAGGAGACGTTCACCGACCACTACTCGCCCAGCCTCCAGAACACCCTGTTCCTGATGGGCCAGGCGGTGCTGACGGTCTGCCCGGAAATCTCCCGTATCTGGTTCCAGATGCCCAACAAGCACCACCTCCAGTACAACCTGGGGCGTTTCGGCCTGGAGAACAACCTGGAAATCTTCCACGTCGATCCCGAACCCTACGGCCTGATGGAAGGCTGGGTGGAGCGCGCTTAATGGCCAGCCAGACGGGACCAGCACATTCGGGACTGACGACGCACGTCCTCGACACGGCCAGAGGTCGGCCCGCCGCTGGAGTTCAGGTCGAACTCTACGCGGTGGAAGGCGGGGAGCGCCGCAAGGTGACGGAAGCGGTGACGAACAATGACGGGCGCACCGACGCCCCCCTGATCGAACGCGGGAGCCTCCAGTCCGGCACCTATGAGCTGACCTTCCACGTTGCCCCCTACTACGAGGGCTTCGAGGCCGCGCCGCAAGTCCCGTTTCTGGACCTGGTCACGTTGCGCTTCACGGTCAGTGACACCTCCGGGCACTACCACGTGCCGCTGGTGATGACGCCCTGGTCGTACAGCACGTACCGCGGGAGTTGAGTTCCCAGACGCCTGGACCCTAACGCGAATGTGTGCCAGGGTGTAGTCGTCTAATCCATTCCGCCCCCTCTTGTCAAGGGACAACTTTCAGGGTAACATTCACCCAACGACAACCCAGACCACTGTTCTGCATGGATAACCAGCGGTCCGCCTCGTGCGTCAACCATGCGCCTGACCTGACCGGTCGGGCGTGAGGAGACACGGGGCGGACTGTTTTTCTGTCTGGTGTTGTCGTATGGAGGAACGGCGCCCGCCGCGAAGGAGAAGATATGGACAGCATCACCCTTACCGTGAACGGCGTGCCGCGCGAAGCGCGTGACGTGCGCCCCCACACGACGCTGCTGAACTGGCTGCGCGACCAGGGCCTGACCGGCTGCAAGGAAGGCTGCGCGGAAGGCGAGTGCGGCGCGTGCGCGGTCCTGCTCGCCCGCCCCACCGAGGAAGGCGGCACCCGCCTGGAATCCGTGAACGCCTGCCTGGTGCTGCTCCCGGCCCTGAACGGGCAGGAGGTCGTCACCGCCGAGGGCCTGGGCGCGCCCGGTGCCCTGCACCCTGTCCAGCGCGAACTGGCCTTCCGGGGTGGCTCGCAGTGCGGCTACTGCACCCCCGGCTTCGTGGTCAGCATGGCCGCCGAGTACTACCGCGAGGACCGGCCCGCGCAGGAGTTCGACATCCACGCGCTGAGCGGCAACCTGTGCCGCTGCACCGGCTACCGCCCCATCGCGGACGCGGCGAACGCGCTGGGCCGCGTGGCGGAGGAAGACCCCTTCGCGCAGCGCCGCGAGCAGCCCGCGCCCGTCCCGCAGGCCACCCACCTGACCACGCCCGAGGGCGAGTTCTACCGCCCGACGACGCTCGCGGAGGCCCTGGGCCTGCTCGCCGCGTACCCCGGGGCCATGCTCCTCGCGGGCGGCACTGACTGGGGCGTGGACATCAATATCCGCCACAGCCGCGCCCGGGTGACCATCGCCATCGACCGGCTGCCCGAACTGCAAACCCTGATCTGGAACGACGATGCTCTGGAGATCGGCGCGGGCCTGAACCTCTCGGAGATCGAGCGCCGTCTGGCGGGCCGGGTGCCGCTCCTTGAAGAACTCTTCCCGCTCTTCGCCTCGCGCCTGATTCGCAACAGCGCCACCCTGGGCGGCAACCTGGGCACCGCCAGCCCCATCGGGGACAGCCCGCCCGTGCTGCTGGCGCTGGACGCACGGCTGGTGCTGGCATCCACGGCGGGCGAGCGCGAGGTGCCTCTCGCGGAATACTTCACCGGCTACCGCCGGACGCAGCGCCGCCCCGACGAACTGATCCGCGCCGTCCGCATTCCTTTGCCCCTCGCGCCCCTTACCGGCTTCTACAAGATCGCCAAGCGCCGCTTCGACGACATTTCCAGCGTGGCGGTCGGGATCGCGCTGGACCTCGACGGCGACGTGGTGCGCTCCATCCGCATCGGGCTGGGCGGCGTGGCGGCGACCCCGCTGCGCGCCCTGGCGACGGAGGAGGCCCTGACGGGCAAGCCCTGGAACGAACGGACCGTGCGCGAGGCCGCCCGCGTGCTGCGCGGCGAGGGCACCCCGCTCGACGACCACCGCGCCAGCGCCGCCTACCGCGCGGCGATGCTGGAGCAGACGCTGCTGAAATTCTTCTTCGAGAAGACCGCCCAGGAGGTGACCGTATGACCAGCCTGTTTGAGCGTCCCCCGGTCGGCGCGGTGGGCGAACCCCTGCCGCACGAGAGCGCCGAACTGCACGTGACGGGGCACGCCCTGTACACCGACGACCTCGGCGTGCGTCTCCAGAACGTGCTGCACGCCTGGCCGCTCCAGGCCCCGCACGCGCACGCCCTGGTGACCCGCCTGCACATCGCCCCCGCCTTGCAGGTGCCCGGCGTGGTCCGCGTCCTGACCGCCGAGGACGTGCCCGGCGAGAATGACGCGGGCGTGAAGCACGACGAGCCGCTTTTCCCGACCGAAGTCATGTACTACGGCCACGCGGTCTGCTGGGTGCTGGCCGAGAGCATCGAGGCGGCGCGGCTGGGGGCCGATGCCATCGAGGTCGAGTACGAGCCGCTGCCCGCCATCGTGACGGTGCAGGAGGCCATCGCCGCCGAGTCGTTCCAGGGCCACCAGTCCACCCTGCGCCGTGGTGACATCGCCCTGGGCTTCGAGCAGGCCGCCCACGTCTTCGAGGGTGAGTTCGAGTTCGGCGGCCAGGAGCACTTCTATCTGGAGACGAACGCCTCGCTCGCCCATGTGGACGAGTACGGGCAGGTCTTCGTGCAGAGTTCTACACAGCACCCCACCGAGACGCAGGAGATCGTGGCGCACGTGCTGGGCTTATCGAGCAACGAGGTGACCGTCCAGTGCCTGCGGATGGGCGGCGGCTTCGGCGGCAAGGAGATGCAGCCGCACGGCTACGCCGCCATCGCCGCCCTGGGGGCCACGCTGACGGGCCGCCCCGTCCGCCTCCGCCTCAACCGCACCCAGGACATCACCCTCACCGGCAAGCGCCATCCCTTCCACTCCCGCTGGAAGGTGGGTTTCGATGCCGACGGCAGGCTGCTGGCCCTCCAGGCGACCCTCACCTCGGACGGCGGATGGTGCCTGGACCTGTCCGAGCCGGTGCTGGCCCGCGCGCTGTGCCACATCGACAACGCCTACTTCATCCCGCACGTGGAGGTTCATGGGCGGATCGGCAAGACGAACAAGACCTCGCAGACCGCCTTCCGCGGCTTCGGCGGGCCGCAGGGCATGCTGGTGATCGAGGACATCCTGGGCCGCTGCGCGCCGCTGCTGGGCAGCGAAGCGCACGAGCTGCGCCGCCGCAACTTCTACCAGCCCGGCGAGAGCACTCCCTACGGTCAGCCGGTGCGCCACGCCGAGCGCCTGGAAGATGTCTGGTCCACGCTGCTGCGGACTTCCGACTTCGAGGCGCGGCAGGCGGAGGTGCGGGCCTTCAACGCCGCCCACCCGCACGTCAAGCGCGGCCTCGCCATCACCCCGGTCAAGTTCGGCATCTCCTTCAATTTCACGTCCTACAACCAGGCGGGCGCCCTCGTCCATGTGTACAAGGATGGCTCGGTGCTGATCAACCACGGCGGCACCGAGATGGGCCAGGGCCTCCACACCAAGATGCTCCAGGTCGCCGCGACCGCGCTGGGCGTGCCCCTGAGCTGGGTGCGCCTCGCGCCCACGCGGACGGACAAGGTGCCCAACACTTCCGCGACGGCGGCCTCCAGCGGCGCGGACCTCAACGGCGGCGCGATCAAGGATGCGTGCGAGCAGATCAAGGCGCGGCTGGCGGCGGTGGCGGCGGGGTCGCTGAGTACCCTGTCGGTCAAGGTGGGGGCGCTGGGCGTCAACCCCGACGACGTGCGCTTCGAGAATGGCCGCGTCTTCCCGGTCGGCCACCCCGAACTGGGGATGGACTTCCGCCAGGTCGTCCACGACGCCTACCACCTGCGGACGCAGCTGTGGGCGGCGGGCTACTACCGCACGCCGGGCCTGCACTGGGACCGCAACACGATGCAGGGCGAGCCGTTCAAGTATTTCGCTTACGGCGCTTCCGTCAGCGAGGTGGAGGTGGACGGCTTCACCGGGGCCTACCGCCTGCGCCGGGTGGACATCCTGCATGACGTGGGCGACAGCCTCTCGCCGCTCGTGGACCTGGGGCAGGTGGAGGGCGGCTTCGTGCAGGGCGCGGGCTGGCTGACGCTGGAAGAGCTGCGCTGGGACACCTCCTCCGGCCCCAACCGTGGCCGCCTCGCCACCCAGGCCGCCAGCACCTACAAGCTGCCGAGCTTCTCGGAAATGCCCGAGGTGTTCAACGTGGCCCTGCTGGAACGCGCGGCCGAGAGCGGCGTCGTGTACGGCAGCAAGGCCGTGGGTGAACCCCCGCTGATGCTGGCCTTCAGCGTCCGCGAGGCGCTGCGTCAGGCGGCGTCGGCCTTCGGGCCACAGGGGCGCGAAACCTTCCTCCCCAGCCCGGCCACCTCCGAAGCGGTGTTCTGGGCGCTGGACGTGGCGCGGCAGGCGGCGGCGCGCCCGGAAGTGGCGGCGGACTGACATGAACTGGCTGGACGCGGTGCAGGCGCTCTCTGAAAGGGGAGAGGCGGGCGTGCTGGTCACCGTCGCGGCGGTGCGAGGCCATGCCCCGCGCGAGGCGGGCGCGAAGATGGTCGTCGGCCCGCAGCAGACCTGGGACAGTGTGGGCGGCGGCAATCTGGAAGCGACCGCCGTCGAACGTGCCCGCGCCCTGCTGGCCTGTGGGGCTGGCACGCCCGAACTCCTCACCCTGCGCCTGACCGACCGCGCCGCGAACGAGTACGGCCGCCAGTGCTGCGGCGGGGAGGTGACGCTTCTGCTCGAACCCCTCAGGACGGCCCGCCCCAACCTCGCCATCTTCGGCGTCGGTCACGTGGGCCTGGCGCTGGCGAACATCCTCAAGACGCTGCCGGTGAACCTCCACCTGATCGACTCGCGGGAGGCGCAGCTTGCCCCCGAGCGGCTGGCGGGGCTGGAGGGCGACGCGGCCCGCCTGCACGTCCACCACGCGCCGATTCCCGAGATGGCGCTGGCCGACCTGCCCGCCGGAACGCACCTCGTCATCGTGACCCACGACCACGCCGAAGATGCCGCCCTGTGTGACGCCGCGCTCCGCCGCCCCGACCTGGGCTTTATCGGGTTGATCGGGTCGAAGGTGAAGTGGGTGCGCTTCCGCGAGCAGCTTCAGGCGGTTGGACATTCGGAAGCGGACCTCGCCCGTATCACCACGCCCATCGGCCTTCCCGGCATTCGCGGTAAGAGTCCGCCCATTATCGCCATCAGCGTGGCCGCGCAGCTTCAGCAGGTGCTGGAAGCGGACGCCACTTCCACCTACTCTCCCGTTTCTCCCGCCCCCCAGAGGACTTCATGACGCTCTACCGCGCCACCTTCATGCACACCCCCGAGAGCCCCTTCACCGCGCCGGACGCCTTGCAGGTTCAGGAAGACGGCGGCCTGCTGGTCGAAGATGGCCGGATTCTCGCCAGTGGCCCCTACGCCGAGGTTCGCGCGAACTCTCCCCGCGCCGAGGTGGTGGACCTGCGCGGCGGTGTCCTGCTGCCCGGCTTCATCGACACCCACGTGCATTACCCCCAGGTGCGGGTGCTGGGCGGCCTGGGAATGCAACTGCTGGAATGGCTGGACAAGAACACGCTGCCGGAGGAGGCGCGGCTTTCGGACCCCACCTATGCCCGCGCCGTCGCCCGCGAGTTCCTGTCCGCCCTCGCCTCGAACGGCACCACGACCGCCCTGGTCTTCGGCAGCCACTACGCCTCCGCGATGGAGGTGTTCTTCGAGGAGGCCACCCGGACCGGCCTGCGGGTGGTCGCGGGGCAGGTCGTCTCCGACCGCCTGCTGCGCCCCGAACTGCACACCACCCCCGAGCGTGCCTACACTGAGGGCAAGGCCCTGATCGAACGCTGGCACGGCGTGGGGCGTGCCCTCTACGCCGTCACGCCGCGCTTCGCCCTGTCGGCCAGCGAGGCCCTCCTCGACGCCTGCGGGGCACTGATGCGCGAATTCCCTGACGTGCGCTTCACCAGCCACATCAACGAGAATCCGCGCGAAGTCCAGACCGTTCTGGAGCTGTTCCCCGGTGCCCGCGACTACCTCGACCCCTACGAGCAGGCCGGGCTGGTCACGCACCGCAGCGTGCTGGCGCACAACGTCCACCCGACCGACCGCGAACTGGGCGTGATGGCGGCCCACCGCTGCTCCGCCGCGCACTGCCCGTGCAGCAATTCGGCGCTGGGCAGCGGCCTGTTCCCGCTGCGGCGTCACCTCCAGGCGGGCGTTCACGTCGCGCTGGGGACCGACGTGGGCGGCGGCACCGGCTTCTCGATGCTCAAGGAAGGCTTGCAAGCCTACTTCATGCAGCAACTCCTCGGCACGGCGGGGGTGCCGCTCGGCCCCGCCCACCTGCTCTACCTGTCCACCCGGGCGGGCGCGCAGGCGCTCGACCTGGGGGACCTGACCGGTGACTTCGGGGTGGGGAAGGCGTTCGACGCCGTATGCCTGCGCCCGCCGGAAGGCACCACCCTTGATACCGTCCTGAACCACGCCGACAGCCCGGAACGGATGCTCGCCGACCTCTTCACCCTGGGCACCCAGCAGGACGTGGCCCAGGTCTGGGTGGGCGGCGACCCGGTATACCGCCGCGTGCCCGCCGGGCAGGAGGTGGGCGTCTGAATTGATCCGGCTGGAGGCGCTGTAGACAACTCCAGCCATAGAAGAGTAAGACTCGTAACAATTCGGGATCGAAGCCTCCCCCCGGCGCCCGGCCCTTCCCCTCCCCGCCCTCCCTTTCAGGAGTCCCGCATGTCTGACGTTTCCCAGTCCCGTGCTGTCCCCACCTCCGGCCTCGACCGCTACTTTGGCCTGAGCGCCCACGGTTCGACTGTTCCGCGCGAGATTCGAGCGGGCATCACGACCTTCCTCACGATGAGTTACATCCTCTTCGTGAACCCGCAGGTGCTTTCGACGGCCATTCACGTGCCGAACGCCTTCGTGCAACTGCTGATGACCACGGCCATCGCGGCGGCCTTCGGTTGCCTGGTGATGGGCCTGATCGCGCGTTATCCCTTTGCCCAGGCGCCCGGCATGGGCCTGAACGCCTTTTTCGCCTTTACGGTCGTGCAGGGGATGAAGATCCCGTGGCAGACGGCGCTGGGCGCGGTCTTTATCAGCGGCGTCCTGTTCGTGTTGCTGAGCGTCCTGGGCGCCCGGCAGGCCATCGTGCAGGCCATTCCCAACTCGCTGAAGTTCGCCATCACGGGCGGGATCGGGGCTTTCCTGGCCTTCCTGGGCCTGAAGAACGCCGGGATCGTGGTCGCCAATCCCGCGACGCTGGTGGGCCTCGGCTCGCTGACCGCCGCGCCGGTGTGGCTGGCGCTGCTGGGCCTGATCATCACCGCCGTGCTGATGACCCGCCGGGTGACGGGGGCCATTCTGTGGGGCATTCTGGCGACCACCGTGATCGGCATCCTCACCCACGCCGCCGTGTATGCGGGCGGGGCGAACGGAGCCCTGCGGCCCTTCCCCGGCTTTGACGGCAGCTTCCTGGGCATCTTCGGCACACCCGTCTGGCCGAGCGAGCTGGTCGGTCAGCTCGACATCGGCGGGGCGCTGGGCCTGGGCCTGCTGAGCGTGGTCTTCACCTTCTTCTTCGTGGACTTCTTCGACGCGACCGGCACCCTGACCGGCCTCTCGCAGCGCGCCGGGTTCCTCGACGAGAACGGCAACATGCCGCGCGCCCGCCGCCTCTTCGCGATGGACGGCCTGGCCGCGATGTTCGGCTCGTTCATGGGCACCTCGACCACCACCGCCTACGTGGAGTCGGCCTCGGGGATCGGTGAGGGTGGCCGCACCGGCCTGACCGCCGTCACGGTCGGCGTGCTGTTCCTGCTGAGCATGTTCCTGTGGCCGCTGGCCGCCGCGATTCCCGGCGCCGCCACCGCCCCGGCCCTGATCCTGGTGGGCGCGCTGATGATGGAAGGCGTGCGGCACGTGGACTGGGACGACATCAGCGAGGGCCTGCCCGCCTTCCTGACCATCATCGCCATGCCGCTGACCTTTTCCATCGCCAACGGCGTCAGCCTGGGCGTCATCAGCTACTGCGCCATCAAGCTGCTGAGCGGGCGGTGGCGGCAGGTCAGCCCGATCCTGTACGGCGTGGCGGCCCTGCTGCTGATCCGCTACATCTGGCTGATGGGCGGGTAACCTGCCAGAGCTTTTCTCAACTCCAGGTCCTGACCCCGTGTCGGGACCTTTTTTCTTGAGGAGGTCATACCATGACGAGCCCCCCTTCCCAGACGCTGCTGCGCGGCATTCACACCCTGCTGACCATGCAGGGCGAACGTCAGTCCCCCGTCCCACCCATCCCAGGCGCCGCCGTGCTGATCGAGGGAGAGCGGGTGCGCTGGGTCGGCCCGGAGCGTGATCTGCCCGCCGACTGGCTGACCCCCGATCATCACGTCCGCGACCTGAGCGGCCACGTGGTCCTGCCCGGCCTGATCAACACCCACCACCACCTCTACCAGAACCTCACCCGCTGCCTGGTGCCCGACGCGGGGCTGTTCGACTGGCTGCGGACGCTGTACCCGATCTGGCTGCGCCTGACACCCGAGGCGGCCTTCGTGAGTGCCCAGGTCGGGCTGGCCGAACTCGCCCTCTCCGGTTGCACCACCAGCAGCGACCACCTGTACCTCTACCCCAACGGCGTGCGGCTGGACGACACCATCCACGCCGCCCGCGAAACCGGCCTGCGCTTCCACGCCACACGCGGCAGCATGAGCCTGGGGGAATCGCAGGGAGGTCTGCCGCCCGACCGCGCCGTGGAGCGTGAGGACGACATCCTGCGCGACAGCGAGCGGGTGATCGCGGCCTTTCACGACCCCGCGCCGCTGGCCCTGACGCGGGTGGCCCTGGCGCCCTGCTCGCCCTTCTCGGTGACGGGCGACCTGATGCGCGAGAGTGCCCGGCTGGCCCGCTCACGCGGCGTGCGGCTGCACACCCACCTGGCCGAAACTGCCGACGAGGACGCCTTTTGCCTGGCGAAGTTCGGCCTGCGCCCGCTCGATTACGCCGAATCGGTGGAATGGCTGGGGCCGGACGTGTGGTTCGCGCACGGCGTGCATTTCAGCCCGGCAGATGCTGTCCGGCTGGGCGAGTGTGGGTGCGGCGTCGCCCACTGCCCCAGCAGCAACATGCGCCTGGCGAGCGGGATCGCCCCGGTCAGGAATCTGCTGGAAGCCGGGGTGAAGGTGGCCCTCGGCGTGGACGGCAGCGCCAGCAACGATGGCGCTCACCTGATCGGGGAAGCGCGGCAGGCGCTGCTCTCGTCCCGCGTGCGTGGCGCGCCCGGCGAGGCCCCCCGAACGGCGGACGCGCTGACTGCCCTGGAAGCCCTCTGGCTCGCCACGCGGGGCGGGGCCGAGGTGCTGGGGCGGGACGACGTGGGGCAACTGGCCCCCGGGTTCGCCGCCGACCTGATCGCGGTGGATCTGCGGACCCTGACCTTCGCCGGAGCACGTCACGCTCCCCTCGCGGCGCTGACGCTGTGCAGCCCACCCCGCGTGGCCCTGAACATGGTCGGCGGGCGGGTGATCGTGGAGGGCAGCGAACTGGTCACGCTGGACCTGCCGCCGCTGCTGGAGCGCCACGAGCGCCTGAGTAGGGCGATGATTGAGGGCTGAGGTTGGACGGGTACGCCTCCCCGCCGGTTGGGGGAGGCGCAGCTTACTCAGGTAAGAAAAGCACGGCGAGGACGGCGTTGTTCTCCCTCTCCCCGAGGGGAAGAACTGGGCAGGTCCACTGTTCAGAGCTGGTAGCCCTGGGCCAGGTTCTGGTAGGCCTGCGCCTGCGCTTCGGCCCAGGCGGCGTCCTGCCCGAGTTCTTCGGCCAGGATGGCGGCGGCGCGCGGGGCGGCCTCGCTGCTGGCGCGGGCGTTCAGCAGCAGGGCGCGGGTGCGGCGGGCCAGCAGGTCCTCGACGGTCCGCGCGCTCTCGTGACGGACGCCCCAGCGCAGTTCCGCCTCGGTGTAGGGCAGTTCGGGGTGCAGTTGGCGGTCGGCGCCGGGCAGGGCCTCCACCCGCTCGGCATCGCTGCCGTAGACCCGCAGGGGGTCGGGGCGCGGTTCCTCGGACCAGCCGTGCAGGTGCAGGCCCGGCGTGACGGTCAGGCGTTCGGGCAGGCCCGCGACGCGCTCGGCACGGTTCACGGTGTCCTCGCCCATCCGGCGGTAGGTGGTCCACTTGCCGCCCGTCAGGGTGATCAGGCCGCCTTCCGAAACCCGGATCACGTGGTCGCGGCTGATTTCCTTGGTGTCGGCGTTGTCGGCGGGTTTGACCAGCGGGCGCAGGCCCGCGTAGGTGCTCAGCACGTCCGCGCGGGTGGGGGCGGGGTTCATGTAGCGTCCGGCGGTGTTCAGGATAAAATCGATCTCTTCTTCCAAGGGGCGCGGCTCGAAGCTGGTCCCGCTGACCGGGGTGTCGGTCGTGCCGATCACCACGTGGTCGTGCCAGGGCACCGCGAACAGCACCCGCCCGTCGTCGGTGCGCGGGATCATGATGGCGCTGTCGCCGGGCAGGAAGCGCCGGTCCACCACGATGTGGGTCCCCTGGCTGGGCGAGAGCATCGGCTTGGCGTCCGCGTTCTCCATCCGGCGGATGTCGTCCACCCACACGCCGGTGGCGTTCACGATGGCCCGCGCCCGGACCTCGTACTCGCGGCCCGTCTCCAGGTCGCGGAAGCGGACGCCCACCACCTTGCCGTCCTCCTTCAGCAGTCCGGTCACCGGCGCGTAGTTCAGGGCCACCCCGCCGTGGTCCTCCAGTGTCCGCAGCAGCGTGACGGCGAGGCGGGCGTCGTCGAACTGCCCGTCGTAGTAGAGGATGCCGCCCATCAGCCCTTCCGGCTGGAGGGTGGGGGCGCGTTCCAGGGCCGCTTCCTTGCCCAGATACTTGCTGCTGCCCAGATTCAGCTTGCCCGCCAGGATGTCGTACAGCTTCAGGCCGATGCCGTAGAAGGGTCCGGCCCACCAGTTGTAGGCGGGCACCACGAAGCCCAGGTCACGCACCAGGTGCGGCGCATTCTTCCGCAGCAGGCCGCGCTCGTGCAGCGCCTCGCGCACCAGGCCGACGTTGCCCTGGGCGAGATAGCGGACACCGCCGTGGACGAGCTTGGTGCTGCGGCTGCTGGTGCCCTTGGCGTAGTCCTGCGCTTCGAGCAGCAGCGTGCGGTGCCCGCGCGTGGCGGCCTCCACGGCGGTGCCCAGGCCCGACGCCCCCCCTCCGATCACGAGAACGTCCCAGATTCCGGGGGCAGTGGCGGCGGCGAGGATGGCGGAGCGGGGATCTTGAGGCATAAGCGTCCTTTCGGTGAGGGAAGGAAGAACTTCCGAACAGATGTTCGCACACCTTGAACGGACGTTCAGCAGGATGACGCACGGTTGCGACCCCTTCAGGTTGCCGCGCCCGGACAAGGCTCATTCCGGGCGCGGCAGCGGGGGCGAGGCCTAAACTCCGGCGACTTCGGCTGCTTCCCAGGCGCGGCTGCGTTCCACGGCCTGGCGCCAGCGGGCCATCAGGCGCTCGCGTTCCCCTGCGGCCATCTGCGGCTCGAAGGTGCGGTCCACCTGCCACTGCCGGGTGATCTCCTCCGGCCCGGCCCAGTACCCCACCGCCAGCCCGGCCAGGTAGGCCGCCCCCAGCGCGGTCGTCTCGGTGATCTTGGGGCGCACGACCGGCACGCCCAGGATGTCGGCCTGGAACTGCATCATCAGGTTGTTGTTGCTGGCGCCGCCGTCCACCCGGAGTTCCTTGAGGGGCTCGCCGCTGTCCTGCCGCATGGCCATCAGCAGTTCGGCCGACTGGAACGCGATGGATTCCAGCGCCGCGCGGGCGATGTGGGCCCGGGTGGTGCCGCGGGTCAGGCCGACCAGCGTGCCGCGGGCGTAGCTGTCCCAGTAGGGCGCCCCCAGGCCCACGAAGGCGGGCACCAGAAACACCCCTTCCGAGGAGTCCACGCTGGTCGCCAGCCCTTCCACCTCACTGCTGGAGCGGATGATGCCCAGGCCGTCACGCAGCCACTGCACCACCGCGCCCGCCACAAACACGCTGCCTTCCAGCGCGTAGGTGCGCTGGCCGTGCAGTTGCCACGCCACGGTGGTCAGCAGCTTGTTCCCGCTGGGCACCACCTCGCTGCCGGTATTCATCAGCATGAAGCAGCCGGTGCCGTAGGTGTTTTTCGCCATGCCGGGGGAGAGGCAGGCCTGCCCGAAGGTGGCCGCCTGCTGGTCCCCGGCCATGCCCGCGATCTTCACGCGGCTGCCGAACAGGCCCTCGGCCGTCTCGCCGTACACCTCGCTGCTGTCGCGGATGTCCGGCAGCAGTGAGCGCGGTACGTCCAGCAGGCGCAGCAGCTCGTCGTCCCATTCGCCGGTGTTGATGTTGTACAGCAGCGTGCGGCTGGCGTTGGACGCATCGGTGATGTGCAGCGCCCCGCCGGTGAGCTTGTAGACCAGCCAGGAATCAATCGTGCCGAAGGCCAGTTCGCCGCGTTCGGCCCGTTCGCGCGCCCCCTCCACGTTGTCGAGAATCCAGCGCACCTTGGTCCCGCTGAAGTAGGCGTCGATGATCAGCCCGGTCTTCTGCTGAAAGGTCGCTTCGAGGCCCTGGGTCCGCAGAGCGTCGCAGAAGGCGGCGGTGCGGCGGTCCTGCCAGACGATGGCGTGGTGGATCGGCTGCCCCGTCTTCCGGTCCCACACCACCACCGTCTCGCGCTGGTTGGTGATCCCGATGGCGGCGATGTCACTCGCCCGCAGCCCGGCCTGCGTGATGGCCTCCTGCGCCACGCCGCTCTGGGTGCTCCAGATTTCGTTCGCGTCGTGTTCCACCCAGCCGGGCCGGGGGAAGTACTGCTTGAACTCCTTTTGCGCGAGGGCCTTGATGTTGCCGCCCTGATCGAACACGATGGCGCGGCTGCTGGTGGTGCCCTGGTCGAGGGCGAGGATGTACTGGGTCATGGGAGGCTCCTTGCAGAGAGGGCTGAAGGTCTGACCGTCAACAGGGTGAAGGGAACGCTTTCCCGCCGTTCCTGGGCCGTTAGACCGTTTGGCGGTTCGACCCCTGGACGCGCTTCACCGCTGGTGCTCCAGATTGAAGGCCGGGTCCACACCCTGCTCACCGACGGCGGCCTCCCCGGCGCGGGCCAGCGGCCTGCCGATGAAGAAGTCGTAGATAAAGGCGCCGACCAGCGCGCCCACGATGGGGCCGATGATGGGCACCAGCCACACGTTGAGGTCCCCGGTGTTCCTGAAGCCTGCCAGGACCGCGAAGATACGCGGGCCAGCGTCGCGGGCGGGGTTGATGGCGTAGCCGTTCATGCCGCCGAAGCTGATGCCGATGGCCATCACCACAAAGGCCACGGCCAGCGCGCCCCAGGCGGCCCCGGCCGGGTTGTTCAGCTTGTCGCCAATCGCCAGAATCAGGCCCATCAGCAGCGCCGTGCCGACCACCTGATCCACGAAGCCGGGCCAGAAGCCGGGGACGGCGGGGAAGGTGCTGAAGACCCCGGCGGTGTGCGAGAGGTCCGGGTCGAAGCCCAGCCACTTGGCGTGGTACACCGCGAAGACGATGGCCGCGCCCAGAAAGGCGCCGATAAACTGCGCGACGATATAGGGCAGGACCTTCGACCAGGGAAAACGGCCGGTGGCGGCCAGCGCGATGGTGACGGCGGGATTGAGGTGCGCGCCGCTGATGGTGCCCGCCATGAAGATGCCCATCAGCACGCCGAAGCCCCACCCCAGCGTGACGTTGGTGTAGCCGCCCTTGACGATCTCACCGGGAATCGGCGGATTCGTGCTGGCGAAGATGACCACCATCGCCACCACCCCCACGCCGAAGAGGATCAGCACCATCGTGCCGAGCAGTTCCGCCATGAATTCCTGAGCAACGGTGAATTTCATCTCTCCCCCTGTGTGTTCCCGGCAGCGGGCCGGGCCGCGAATGACGGAAGGCCGGACTCCACCCGAGGTCCTGCACCAACGGCGCCGCGCTCGCTCCGGGCGCCCAATTGTCGGTTCGCTCATCTTCCATAGCCTCTGAACAGTTGTCAAGGGGAAGCGAACAGATGTTCAGACGGGTTCGGGTGCGCCTCCGCCTTATCCTGAGCAGCGTGACCGACGACCCAGCCGCGCTGGCCGTGCAGGTGGCCCGGCTCTACTATCACCAGGGCCTCACCACCGACGCCATCGCCCGCGAACTCCAGCTCTCCCGCCCCAAGGTCAGCCGCCTGCTGACGCTCGCGCGCCGTACCGGCCTGGTCGAGATTCGCATTCACGACCCCCAGGCCCACCCGCAGAGCCTGGAAGCGCGGCTGCGCGAGCGGTATCCCTTTCTCCGCCCGCACGTGGTCGGCGTCCCGGCGGGCAGCTCGGAGGACGTGTGGATGGACCGGGTCGCCGTTGCCGCTGCCAGTGTCCTCGACAGTGTCCTGCGGCCCGGACAGACGGTCGGCCTGGCCTGGGGAAACACGCTGGACGCCGTCTCCCGCGTGCTGAGGCCCCGGCGGATGGACAACCTCGACTTCGTGCAGCTCAACGGGAGCGCCAACGCGCTCGACTTCATGAGCGGCTTTGTCACCGACACCATCACGCGCTTTGCCGGGAACTACGCCGGACGCGCGCACCTGTTCCCCGTCCCGACCTTTTTCGACGACCCCGCCACCAAGCGCGCGATGTGGCGCGAGCGCAGCGTCAGGCACGTGCTGGACCTGCAAGCGCGGGCCGATGTGCTGCTGTACTCGGTGGGCAGCCGCAACGCCCGCCACCCCAGCCACGTGTACCTCTCGGGCGCACTCGACCCCGCCGACCTCGCCCAGCTCGACACCGAGGGTGTGGTGGGCGACATCGCCACCGTCTTCTACCGCGCGGACGGCAGTTACGGCTCGGTTCCCCTGAACGCCCGCGCCAGCGGCCCCAGCCTGGGCCTGATGCAGCAGGCCCCCCACGCGATCTGCGTCGTCAGCGGTCTGGGCAAGGTCGAGGCCCTGCGCGCCGCCCTGGCAGGCCGCCTGCTGAACACCCTCGTCACCGACGAGATGACCGCGCGGACCCTCCTGCTCCCGGCCGACCCGGGCGAGGCGGACTGAAGGCCCCGGAGGTCAGGGCGAGGCGCCTTCCCAGAAGGCTTTGATCTCGGCCGCCAGGCGCCGCCCCTGTTCCAAGCCCGCCTGCGCGGTCGCTGGCCGCCGCGCGGGGTCGAGGACGTTCGGCCCGATGGCCTCCAGAGAAGCCGCGTCCGGTCCGACCACGTGGACCGCCGCCCCGGACTCCCGCAGCCGCGCTGCTTCCAGCGGCAGGGTCTGGGCCCCTTCCAGCCCCAGCAGCGAGAGCACCAGCACCCGCCCGTACCCGCTGGCGAGGTCCGCGTTGGTCACCGAGCGGACGCCCCCGTCCATGTAGCGGTGTTCCCCGATGGTCACGGGTGGCCAGACTCCCGGCACGGCGCAACTGGCGGCGACCGCCAGCACCAGCGGCACGTCGGAATCCCGGTCGAAGACGCGCGCCTCCCCGCTCCCGGCATCGACGGCGACGATCTGGAGGGGCTGCCGCGGCCACTCGCGGTTCACCAGCCGTGAGGCGATGATGTCCACCCGCTCGGCCTCGGGCACGCTGGGGGCAGCGAGGGCCAGCTCTCCGATCCGGCGGCGAATCCGGAGGGGGTCGGAGCCGACCTCCTGCACGATGGCCTGGAAGAGTCGGCCCATCTCGGCGGCGTCGAACGTGGCCGCCGGTTCCGAGGACGGTTCGAGTTGCCGCGCCAGCAGCCCTTCGAGATCGGCGCCGCCCGCGAGCTGCGAGCCGACCACTGACCCCGCCGAGGTCCCCACCGTGAGGTCCGCGTGGCCCAGGTCCAGCCCTTCCCGGTGCAGCCCGGCGAGAAACCCGGTTCCCCAGGCGATCCCCGTCACGCCGCCGCCCCCGAGGACGAGCGCCCGCTGCCTGTCTTGTGGTGTCATGGGCCGTTCTACCACGTGGGTTTTGCGGCTGCGGCGGCCCCGCCTGTCTCGCGCCGCCGAACGTCCGTCTGACCCGCCGGGCTTTCTGCTACCATCCGCGCAAGCACAAGCTGATCTGCGCCCGCCGTCCGGCCTCCCCGGTGCGGCTCCCTGTGGAGGTTCTGCCATGAAACGACCCGTCCGTCTGCTGCTCACTGCCCTGCTCGCCTCCTCCTCGCTGGCCCTGGCCGACGTGCGGGTGGGCGTGATCGTGTCCTCGACCGGCCCGGCGGCCAGCCTGGGTATTCCCGAGAAGAACACGGTGGCGCTGCTCCCGCAGACCATCGGCGGGCAGAAGATCGTCTACACGGTCCTCGACGACGCCTCCGACACGACCGCCGCCGTGACCGCCGCCCGCAAGCTGATTCAGGACAACAAGGTGGACCTGATCATCGGCACGACCACCACGCCCGCCTCGCTCGCAATGATCGACGTGGTGGCCGAGGCGAAGGTGCCCATGATCAGCCTCGCGGCGTCCGAGGCGATCATCAAGCCGGTGGACGACAAACGCCGCTGGGTCTTCAAGACCCCCCAGACCGACGCGATCATGGCCGCCGCCATCGCGCAGCACATGCAGCAAAACGGCGTCAAGACCGTCGGCTACATCGGCTTCAACGACGCCTACGGCGAGGGCTGGCTGAACGAACTCCAGAAGAACGCGGCGGCGCGCGGCATCAAGGTGGTCGCCAGCGAACGCTACGGGCGCAGCGACACCAGCGTGACCGGCCAGATTCTGAAGATCATGGCCGCCAAGCCCGACGCCGTGCTGATCGGCGCGTCCGGGGTGCCCGCCGTCCTGCCGCAGAAGACCCTCAAGGACCGGGGCTATGCGGGCAAGATCTACCAGACGCACGGCGTCGCCAACGCCGACTTCCTGCGGGTGGGCGGCAAGGATGTGGAGGGCGCGATCCTGCCCGCCGGGCCGGTGCTGGTCGCGGACCAGCTCCCCGCCACCAACCCCAACCGGCGCGTGGGCCTGAACTACACCCAGGCCTACGAGTCCCGCTACGGCAAGGATTCGGTGAGCACCTTCGGCGCGCACCTGTGGGACGCGGGCCTGCTGATGCAGAAGGCCATCCCGGCCGCGCTCAAGAAAGCCCAGCCCGGCACCCCCGAATTCCGCGCCGCGCTGCGGGACGCCCTGGAAAGTACCCGGAACGTGATCGGCGCGCACGGCATCTTCAACCTCACCCCGCAGGACCACCTGGGCCTCGATGCCCGCAGCCGCGTGATGGTGCAGGTCGTGAACGGGACCTGGAAGCTGATCAAGTAACCGCTGGAAAGGGGAGAGGGGCCGGGCGAGCGTGGCCCGGCTCCTCTCCCCATGAGAGGACGGTGGAACGTTGACGGAGGGAGAAGGCGGCTGGGTGGACGCCCTGCGCGCCCGGCTGGGGGACCGGGTGAGCGTGTCGGCGGGCGACCTGAACGCCCATGCGCACGACGAGGGCACGCCGTACACCTGCATCCCCGGCGCGGTGGTCTTCGCCCGGTCGGAGGCGGACGTGCTGGCGACCCTGAGCACGGCCCGGGAATCCCGCGTCCCGGTCATACCCTGGGGCGCGGGCACCAGCCTGGAAGGGGCCGTCCTGCCCGTGCCGGGCGCCCTTTCCCTCGACCTGAGCGGTATGGACACGGTGGGAGAGGTGGACCCGGTGGGCTTCACGGTGACGGTCGGGCCGGGGGTGCGCCGCATGGCGCTGAACCGCCGCCTGCGTCCGCACGGGCTGTTCTTCCCGGTGGACCCCGGCGCGGACGCCAGCCTGGGCGGTATGGCCGCCACCAACGCGAGCGGCACCACCACCGTCCGTTACGGCGGGATGCGTGAGAACGTGGCCGCCTTGCGGGTGGCGCTGCTGGACGGGCGTGTCCTGTCGCTGGGCAGCGCGGCCCGCAAGAGCAGCAGCGGCTACGCCCTCAAACACCTCTTCATCGGTTCGGAGGGCACCCTGGGCGTGATCACGGCGCTGACGCTGCGGCTGCACCCGCTCCCGCCCGCCACGGCCAGCGTGCAACTCGCGTTCCCTGACGTGGCGTCCGCCGTGCTGGCGAGCGTGACGGTGCGTGGCCTCGGCGTCGTCCCGGAGCGGCTGGAGTTCGTGGACGCGGAAACCGTGCGGGCGGTGAACCGTCACCGGGACCGCCGGGACCCGGAAGCGCCGACCCTCTGGGCCGAGGTGGCAGGCCGGGATGGGGCCGACGTGGACGCGCAACTCGCCCTGCTGCGGGAGGCGGCGGAACTGCACGGCGGCCAGGTGGTGGGCGAGGCCCGCACGCCGGAAGCGCAAAGCGCCCTGTGGGCCGCCCGCCACGGCGTCTATGACGCGCTGCGCGCCGCCTGGCCCGGCCACGCCACCCGCATCGGTGACGTTTGTGTGCCCCTCCCCGCGCTGGCGGACACCGTGACCCTCGCGCTGCACCTGCTCGACGAACGCGGCCTGACCGCGCCCCTGGTGGGCCACATCGGAGACGGGAACCTGCACCTGCTGATGCACGCGCTGCCTGACGATGCCGCAGCCTGGGCACGCATCGACCACGTGCTGCACGACCTCGCCGCGCACGCCGTCGCGGTCGGCGGCACCTGCACGGGCGAGCATGGCGTGGGCCTCCGCAAGCGTGCCTACCTCCGCGCCGAACACGGCGACGCCCTGGATGTGATGCGGGACGTGAAGGCCCTGTTCGATCCCGGCGGACTGCTGAATCCCGGCAAGGTGGTGGGTGACCCCGACGCTCTGTTTGAATGGAGAAGTGATGTTCCGACCCGACCGTGAAGCGATGCCCCTGGCCGACCTGCGCGCCCTGCAACTCGCGCAACTTCAGGCGATGGTGGCCCGCCAGTTTGAGCACGTCCCCGCCTACCGCGCCAAGTTCGAGGCGGCGGGCGTCACGCCGGACGACCTGCGGACCCTGGACGACCTCGCCCGCTTCCCGCTGACCCGCAAGAGCGACCTGCGCGACAACTATCCCCTGGGCCTGACCGCCGTGCCCCGCGAGGGGCTGCGCCGCCTCCACGCCAGCAGCGGCACCACCGGCAAGCCCACCGTCGTCGCCTACGACGAGAACGACCTCGGCGTGTTCGCGGAGGTCGTGGCCCGCAGCCTGTATGCGGCGGGCGCGCGGCCCGGCATGACCTTTCACAACGCCTACGGGTACGGCCTCTTTACCGGTGGCCTGGGGCTGCACGGCGGGGCCGAGCGGCTGGGCCTCAATACGGTGCCGGTGTCGGGCGGCGGCACCGAGCGGCAGGTGGGGCTGATCCTCGACCTCGAACCGGAAGTGATCGCCTGCACGCCCAGTTATGCGCTGGTGCTGGCCGACGCCTTCGCGCGTCAGGGCGTCCGCCCGGAAGACCTTTCCCTGCGCTACGCCGTGCTGGGCGCCGAACCCTGGACCGAGAAAACTCGCCGCGAGGTCGAGGCCCGCCTGGGCGTGACCGCCACCAACATCTACGGCCTGTCGGAGATCATCGGCCCCGGCGTCAGCAACGAGGACGCGGCCGAGCAGCGGGGCAGTTACCTCTGGGAAGACCACTTCTACCCCGAGATCGTGGACCCCGAGACGGGCGAGGTGCTGCCCGACGGGGAGTACGGCGTGCTGGTCCTCTCGTCCATGACGCGCACCGCCATGCCGGTGTTGCGCTACTGGACCGGCGACATCACCCGGCTGATCGCGGAGCCGAACAGCACCGGGCGCACCTTCCGGCGGATGGATCAGATTCGCGGACGGGCGGACGACCTGATCATCCTGCGCGGCGTGAACGTGTACCCGACGCAACTGGAGGCCGTGCTGGTGGGGATGGGCCAGGTCAGCCCGCACTATCACATCGTCCTGACCCGCACCGGCACCCGCGACGACCTGACCCTGCGCGTGGAGAGCGAGGACCGCGCCCCGGCCCTGCGCGCCGAGATCGAGCGGCTGATCAAGGCGCAGGTCGGCGTGACGGTCGCCTGCGACCTGTGCGAACCCGGCAGCCTCCCCCGCAGCGAGGGCGGCAAGCTCAAGCGGGTGACGGACCTGCGGGAGGAGGGGTAAGGTTCACGCTGCCCGCGTCCGCCGCAAGAACCGTGTCAGCAGCGCCCCCGCCGCCGTGAACAGCCCCGCCGTCAGGCCGAACCACAGGCCGCGCGGTCCCAGGCCCAGCCCGAAGGCCAGCAGCGAGCCGACGCCCAGCCCCACGAGCCAGTAGGCGGTCAGCGAGATCAGCAGCGGCCAGCGGGTGTCGTGCAGGCCGCGCAGCGCCGCGTTCGCGGTGACCTGCACGCCGTCCACCGTCTGAAACAGCGCGGCGATGGTCAGGAGGACGGTGGCTGTCCCGATCAGGGCGGCATTCTGCGGGTCCCCCACATCGACGAACACCCCCAGCACCAGGCGCGGCGCGAGCAGTTCCAGCAGCGCGAAGGCCAGCATCACGCCCGCCGCGACGCCGATGCCGGTCAGGCCCGCGCGGCGTGCTCCGGCCCGGTCGCCCGCGCCCGCCGCGTGGGCCACCCGGATGCCGGTGGCGGTCGCCAGCCCCAGCGGGATCATGAACACCGCCGTGATGACCTGAAGCGCGAGGTTGTGCGCCGCGAGCGCGTCGCTGCCGAAGCGGGCCATCAGCAGGGCCGTCACGCTGAACATGCCGCCCTCCGCGCCCAGCGTCAGACCGATGGGCCAGCCCAGCGTGAGGAGCGCCCGCACCTCCGAACGCACGCGGCCCAGCCCGGCCACCCGGGGCGCGCGGCGCAGCGCCACCGGCAGCAGCGTGAGCGCCGTCGCCCAGGAGGTCAGCGCACTCGCGGCCGCCGCTCCCGCCAGTCCCAACCGGGGCAGCGGTCCCCAACCGAAGGCCAGCGCCGGGCTGAGCAGGGCCACCAGGGCCACGCCCCCCAGTGCGACCGCCGTGACGGTCCGCGGCCTGCCAGTGCCCTCCAGCGTGCCGCGCAGGGCGGTGAAGACCAGCACCGGCAGCATGCCCAGCGCGTAGACCCGCAGGTACGTCGCCGCCAGGTCCGCCCGGATGCCTGTCGGGGCGAGGCCGGGCAGCAGCGCCGCGACCCCCCACATCAGCGGCAGGGCGAGGGCCGCGAGCAGCAGCGCCAGAATCAACCCCCCCCGCAGGGCCAGCGCCACCCCGGCCCCGTCCCCCGCCCCGTGTGCCTGCGCCGCGCGCGGCCCCACCGCCAGCAGCATCCCCAGCAGCACGATGAACACCAGATAGTAGGTGGCGTTGGCATAGGCCGCGGCGGCCAGTTCCGCCGCCCCCAGTCTGCCGATCACCGCTGTGCTGACCAGCGTGAGCGCGTTGGACGCGAATTGTGACACGACCACCGGCGCGGCCAGCCGGACGAGTGCCGCGAGTTCACGCTGCGGGGCGGCGGGCAGAGGGACCGAGGTGGGCAGCATGGCCGGACAGTCTATGCCTTCAAGATGCCCGGGGCCAGGGCAGTATCTCCGGCAGGCCCGCTGCTTTTTCTCAGGACTTACGCGAAACGCGATTCTTGGCGGCAGAGGGAAAGCGCGTTTTCTTGCTGCTGGGATGGCGGCGCCGTCCACCCCCCTCCCAGCCTCCCCCGCAAGGGGGGAGGAGGAAAAAGCTGCTCTACACGCTCTCTCCTTCTGAATCGCGTAAGTCCTATTTAGACGACTCCATGAAGCCTTGTTCCAAAGTCTCTTCAGGATTGTTCAGGGGCAGGGGCAAGGGCCGACGCTAGACTGCTAGCGTTCCCAGAAACCGCCTTGACCAGCAGCCATCTGGGGTACCGAGCTCCTGTCCTCATTCTTGCGCCATGAGTTGACCATTTCACGTCGCGGCGAGGGTGATGCTGCACAGTGCCCGCCGCTTTTTATCCCTGGGGGAGGGAACAGACCTTGAAGCATGTTGATTTCCGCCGTGGACTGGCCCGCCCGGCCGCCACGCCTGCCCTGCTCGTGCTGTCCCATCTGCGCTGGGATTTCGTGTTCCAGCGCCCGCAACACCTGATGACCCGGGCGGCCCGCACGCGCCCGGTGTATTACATCGAGGAACCGGTCTTCACGCCGCAGCCCGACCACCTCGTCACCCGGCAGGATGCCAGCGGCGTCTGGGTGGTCACGCCGCACATCGAGGCGGGGCGCAGTCCGGCCGAGTCTCAGGCGTGCACAGCCCGGCTGCTGACCGAGCTGGTGCGCGACGAGGGCCTGGCCGAGTATGACCTGTGGGTCTACACACCGATGGAACTGCCCGTCACGGCGGGCCTGCAACCCCGCGTGACCGTGTATGACTGCATGGACGAACTCGCCAACTTCAGGGGCGCACCCCCTGAGCTGCGGGGGCGCGAGGAGGCGCTGTTCCAGCAGGCCGATCTGGTCTTTACCGGGGGCCACCGCCTGTACGAGGCCAAGCGCGAACGGCACCCCGGCGCGCACCCCTTTCCCTCCAGCGTGGACGCCGCCCACTTCGCGCAGGCCCGCTCCGGCCTGGCCGACCCCGCCGACCAGCGGGACCTGCCCCGCCCGCGTCTGGGCTTTTACGGCGTGCTCGACGAGCGGTTCGACATCGACCTGATCGGCGAGCTGGCCCGCCGCCGCCCGGAATGGCAGTTCGTCCTGCTCGGCCCGGTGGTCAAGATCGACCCGGCCGACCTCCCGCGTGCTGAAAACCTGCATTATCTGGGGATGAAGAAGTACGCCGAACTGCCCGCCTACCTCGCCCACTGGGACGTGGCCCTGCTCCCCTTCGCGCTGAACGAGGCGACCGAATTCATCAGCCCCACCAAGACGCCCGAGTACCTCGCGGCGGGCGTCCCGGTGGTGTCCTCCGGCATCCGCGACGTGATCCGCCCCTACGGCGAACGGGACCTCGTGCGGATCGCCGACGGGGTGGACGCCTTCGAGGCCGCCTGCGCCGCTGCCCTGGCCGAACGTGGCACCGCCGCCGGGCAGGCCCGCCAGGAACGCGCGGACGCCTACCTCTCCACCCTCTCCTGGGACCGCACCTGGGCCGACATGAGCGCCCTGATCGAGCGGGCCGCTGCCGACCGCGGCGTGCTGCCCCTGGTGGGAGTCGCCAATGACTGAAGCGCGGAATGCGGCCACGTCCGGCGGCTTCGACTACCTGATCGTGGGGGCGGGGTTCGCGGGCAGCGTGCTGGCCGAGCGGCTGGCGTCGGACGGCCAGCGCGTCCTGATCGTGGACCGGCGGCCCCACATCGGCGGGAATGCCTACGACCGCTACGACGACGCGGGTATCCTGATCCACCCCTACGGCCCGCACATCTTCCACACCAACAGCAAGGATGTCTTTGACTACCTCTCGCGCTTTACCCAGTGGCGGCCCTACGAGCACCGCGTGCTGGCGAGCGTGGACGGTCAGCTCCTGCCCATCCCGATCAACCTCGACACCGTGAACCGGCTGTACGGCCTGAACCTCACGTCGTTCCAGGTCGAGGACTTCTTCGCGTCGGTCGCGGAAAAGGTCGAGCAGGTCCGCACCAGCGAGGACGTGGTGGTCAGCAAGGTGGGGCGCGACCTCTACAACAAGTTCTTCCGGGGCTATACCCGCAAGCAGTGGGGCCTCGACCCCAGCGAACTCGACGCCAGCGTGACGGCGCGGGTGCCCACCCGCACCAACCGCGACGACCGGTACTTCGCGGACACCTACCAGGCGATGC
This sequence comes from Deinococcus metallilatus, assembly GCF_004758605.1. NCBI lineage: Bacteria > Thermotogati > Deinococcota > Deinococci > Deinococcales > Deinococcaceae > Deinococcus > Deinococcus metallilatus. The sequence goes on along the minus strand of NZ_CP038510.1, from coordinate 812,679 downwards.
CGCTGCACGGCTACACCCGGATGTTCGAGAACATGCTGAGCAGCCCCAACATCAGCGTCATGCTGAACACCGACTACCGCGACATCGTGGACTTCATCCCCTACGGGCACATGATCTACACGGGGCCGGTGGACGCCTTTTTCGACTACTGCTACGGCAAGCTGCCCTACCGCAGCCTGGAGTTCGTCCACGAGACGCACGCGCGCGAGCACTTCCAGCCGACCGGCACCGTGAACTACCCCAACGACTACGGCTACACCCGCATCAGCGAGTTCAAGTACATCACCGGGCAGCAGCACCCCCACACCAGCGTCGTGTACGAGTATCCCCGCGCCGAGGGCGATCCCTACTACCCGGTGCCGCGGCCCGAGAACCAGGAACTCTACAAGCGCTACGCTGCCCTGGCCGACGCCCGCCCCGACGTGACCTTCGTGGGCCGCCTCGCCACCTACCGCTACTACAACATGGATCAGGTCGTGGCGCAGGCGCTGGCGACGTACCGCAAGCTCACGGGTGGCCAGGCGCAGCCCGAAGCCACGCCCGCCGGGTAACGCCCGGCCCTGACCCCCGGCCCTCGTCAGGGTCGGGGCGTTTTTGTTGCCCCGGTTCCTGTGCCCGCCCCCAAAAAAAGCGTCCCCTTTCGGGGACACGGGCGGTTCGATTTCGCGTATCAGACGGCCTGTTGCCCCTCGGGGGCCGGGGCGACCGGCTGGGTGGGCAGGCGCCACAGCGTCCGGGCGGTGGCCGCCGCCAGTGCCGCGCCCAGCAGCGGGCCGACCCAGTACACCCACTGGAAGGTCCAGTCGCCAGACACCAGCGCCGGGCCGAACACGCGGGCCGGGTTCATCGCCGCACCCGAGATCGGGCCGCCCGCCAGGATGTCCATCACGATGGTGAGGCCCACGATCAGGCCCGCCATCGCGTGCCCCTGCCGCACCGCGACTTTCAGGATCACCAGCACCAGGAAGAAGGTCAGCACGGTTTCCATCCCCAGGGCCGTCATCGCGCTCACGCCCTGGCCGGGGTTGGGCTGTCCGAAGCCCGCCTGGGCGAGCGCGGCATGGCCCTTGAGGCCCAGCACGGCGAAGGCGCCCAGCGCCCCGCCCAGGAGTTGCGAGGCGGCAAAGGCCAGCGTGTCCCCCCACTTCTGCTTGCCGATCAGGCTGAGGCCCAGGCTGACGGCGGGGTTGAACTGCCCGCCGCTGACAGTCCCCAGAGCCGTCGCCATCACGGCAATCGCCAGGCCGTGTGCGAAAGCCACGCCCAGCAGGTCCGCACCGTTCGCGATGGCGAGCATGCCCACGAAGACCAGGGTAAAGGTGCCGATCAACTCGGCCAGCATCTTGCCGTAGATCATGCCTGACGGCCCTCCTGAGCGGGCGCGCGGAACGGCAGGTACTTCGGCACCCAGAACTTGGCGCGGACCAGGTCGGTCAGGGCCGCCTCGTCCAGACCGTCCAGCCCCTTTTCCTGCGCCACGCCGTCACGCAGCGTCTGCTGGATCACCCGCACGGCCACCTCGATGCTGGCGGCGGGCAGTTCATCCACGGGCGGGTAGAGGCGGTCGGGGTGCGTGCGGGCCGTGTAGTCGGCCAGGGCGTAGGCGGCTTCCAGCACCATCTCGTCGGTGATCTCGCGGGCACCCGCCAGGATCGCGCCGAAGCCCAGGCCCGGGAAGATGAAGGCGTTGTTGCCCTGCCCGATGGGGTAGGTCTTCCCGTTCAGTTCCACCGGAGCGAAGGGGCTGCCGGTGGACACCAGCGCCGCGCCGTCCGTCCAGCGCAGCACGTCCCCCGGCAGCGCCTCGCAGTTGGCGGTGGGGTTGCTGAGGGGGAAGACGATGGGCTGCGCGGTATTGGCGTGGACGGCCTTCACCACATCCTCGCCAAAGGCCCGCGCGACGCCGGAGAGGCCCACCAGGATGGTCGCCTTCGCGCCCTGCACGGTTTCGAGCAGGCTGGGCGCGCGGCCCGCGTAGCTGAAGCCCAGGCTGGCCGGGTCGTGCGCGTAGGTCCGCTTGTAGGCTTCCAGGTTGCGGTCACTGAGCAGCAGGCCGGTCTGGTCCAGCACGAACAGGCGGGCGCGCGCTTCCTCGTCGCTGAGGCCCTCGCGCATCAGGCCGCGGCGCAGCGCGTCGGTCACGCCGATGCCGCCCGCGCCCGCGCCGTGCAGCACGATCCGCTGGTCGCGCAGCCGCTCGCCCTTGAGGCGGCAGGCATTCAGCACCCCGGCCAGCACCACCGCGCCGGTCCCCTGGATGTCGTCGTTGAAGCTGGGCACCACCTTGCGGTACCGCTCCAGCACCGTGAAGGCCGCGTCACGCGAGAAGTCCTCCCACTGGATGATCGCCTTGGGATACCGCTTGCGGGTCGCTTCCACGAAGCGGTCAACGAACGCCAGATACTCGTCCCCGGTCAGGCGCTTGTGGTGCACGCCCAGGTAATCCGGGTCGTCCAGCAAATCCTGGCGGTTGGTGCCCACGTCCAGCTCCACCGGCAGCGTCTTGTCGGGACCGACGCCGCCCGCGACCACGTAGAGGCTGAGCTTGCCGATGGAAATACCCATCCCGCCGAAGCCCTGGTCCCCGATGCCCAGGATCGCGCTGGAATCGGTCGCCACGATGATCCGCACGTCGTTGAGCGGTACATTGTCGAGCGCCTGCTCCGCCCGCTCGATGTTGTCGGTGGAGAGCATCAGGCCGCGCGGCACCCGGTAGATCTTGCTGAACTCCTGCACCGCCTGGCCCACGGTGGGCGTGTACACGATGGGCAGCATCTCCTCGACGTGGGCGGCCAGCAGCGCGTAGAACAGCACTTCATTGCGGTCTTGCAGGTGGCGCAGGAAGACGTGCTTGTCGAGTGGCTTCTGAACCTGCACGTAGTCGCGGTAGAGGCGGTCCACCAGCGTGTTCAAGCTGTCCACCTGCGGCGCGATCAGCCCGTCGAGGCCCAGCTTCTCGCGTTCCTCGTGGGTGAAGGCGGTGCCCTTGTTCAGCAGCGGGATGCGGGTGAGGTCGAAGCCCTTCACGAAGGGTTCGAGGTAACGGTGACCCTCGGCGTCACGGCGCACGTCGTAGTGGGTGGTCACGGGCAGGCGGCCCTCGGTGTTGGCGGTGGTCATCTCGGCTCCTCTCGGGTCGGCGGCGCGGGTCACTTGATCTCCAGCGGGTGACGGTTCATGTCCTTGTAGAGCAGGTACTTGCTCCACGTCTTGCCCAGCGCGCCGTACCACTGCGGGCAGTGCGCGCCCATCCAGATCACGTCGCCCTGCGTCACCTGGAAGTAGCGTTCGCCCAGGCGGTAGATGCCCTCGCCCTCCAGCATCAGGAGGCCGTGTTCCATGTAGTGAATCTCGACGTAGGGCAGCGTGGCGCCCGGCGCGTAGCTCATGGTCGTCACGATGAAGTCGAACTGCGCCTCGTCGGGGAGCAGCTTGCGCGCGATCAGTCCGGGGTCGCCCTCGAACTCGGTGCCCTCCACCTTGCGCTCGTTGCCGATGAAGACTTCCGGCGCGGGCAGGCCTTCCAGTTGGGGGTGGAACTTCTTCTCGAACACGCTCACCCGGGCCGCGTTCTGCGCGCGCAGCGTGTGGTCAATCCCGGCGGGCAGGTAGGCGTAGTCGTACTCACCGAGGCGGTGCGTCTCGCCGTTCACGGAAAGCTCCACCTCGCCGTCCAGCACAAAGACGAAACGCTGAATCCCCGCGGGCGGGGCGCTGGCCTCGGCGCCCGGCTGCATCTCGGCGGTGAACTGCGTGAAGCGCGTCCCGAAGCCCATCACCGGGGCGATGTGGACGATGCAGCTCGTGTTCTTCCACTCCGCGACGGTGGTGCGGATAAAGGTTTCGGGCGTGAGCAGCGCGTACTCTTGGTTGACGACGCTGCGGGTCTGGCCGAGCTGTTGCAGGCTGGGTTGGCGGTTCAAGCGGTTTCCTCCTGGGGAACGGGAGCGGGACGCAGGAAGCGGCCCTGGGGCGGGTTGGGGAAGGTGCCGTCCTGGTACACCGTCTGGCCGCGCAGCAGCGTGCGGCGCACCTGGCCGCGGAAGGTCCGGCCCACGTAGGGGCTGAACTTCCAGCGGGTGTGCAGGTCGTCTGTGGTGTGGACCCACTCGGTATCGAGGTCCACCAGCACCAGGTCGGCGTCCGCGCCGGGGTCCAGGCGGCCCTTCCCGGCGAGGCCGAAGCGCCGCGCGGGCGTGCGGGCACTCAGGCGGGCGATGTCGGGCAAAGAGAGGCCGTGCTCCCGGCCCTCGGTCAGCAGGACGGCGAGAGTGGACTGCACGCCTGCGATCCCGCCCCAGATGCTGAAGAAGTCCTCCCCGGTCTTGAGGTCCAGGGTGCTGGGCGAGTGATCCGAGCCGATGGTGTCGATGCGGCCCTCGCGGATGGCGGTCCACAGCGCGTCCACTTCCGCTGTGTCCCGCAGCGGCGGCGCGCACTTCAGTACCGCGCCCAGCCGCTCCATGTCCTCGCCGGTAAACATCAGGTAGTGCGGGCAGGTTTCGATGCTCACGTTCACACCGCGCGCGCGGGCCTCGGCGGCCAGGGCGACGGCCCGCCCGGTTGAGAGGTGGACGAGGTGCAGTTTCGCCTCCGTCTCCTCGGCCAGCAGCAGCGCGCGGTTCACGGCCTCCACCTCGGCAATCGCGGGGCGGCTGCGCAGGTAGTCGCGCACACCCCGGCCGCCCTCCCCGCGAATCCGTCTGGCGAGGCCGCTCGTGATGGAGTCGCTCTCCGCGTGCAGCGCGACGATCAGGCCCAGCTCGCGCGCCGCCTTCATCCCCTCGTAGAGCGTGTAGTCGTCGGGGGACTCGAACTCTTCCAGGCCGCTGTGGCTCATGAACGCCTTGAAGCCCACCGCGCCCGCCCCCGCCAGTTCGGGCAGCCGGTCCATGTTGCGGGGGGTGAGGCCGCCCCACAGCGCGAAGTCGGCGTAGGACTCGCGTTCGCCCGCCTGCCGCTTGGCCTCGAAGGTGGCGCGGTCCAGCACGGGCGGCGTGCTGTTGAGCGGCATGTCCGCGAAGACCGTGCCGCCCCCCGCCACCAGCGCGCGGCTGCCGGTAGAAATCCCTTCCCAGTCCGTCCGGCCCGGTTCATTGAAATGAACATGGATGTCCACCGCGCCGGGGAAGACGTGCAGCCCCCGCGCGTCCAGTTCCTCACGCGCCGGGCCGCCCAGTTCAGGCGCCACGTCCACGATGCGGCCCTCCACCACGCCCAGGTCGGCCTGTTCCACGCCCCCCTCGCGCACCACTTGCCCACCGCGCACCAGCAGGTCGTACATCAGCGGGCCTCCTCCTGCGCGGCGAGCAGTTTCAGGAAGCGGGTACCGACGCGCAGCGCGGCCTCCACGTCCTCCTCGCGCACGGCCTCGTCGGGGTGGTGGCTCAGGCCGCCGGGACTCCGCAGGAACAGCATGGTGGCGGGCCACACCTGCCCGACCAGCATCGCGTCGTGCCCCGCGCCGCTGACCATCGGCGTCGCCACCTGCCCCTCGGCAGCCAGGGCTTCACCCAGCAGGGCGGTCAGGGCGGGGTCCATCGGCGTGGCGTGTTCCTCCATCCGCAGTTCGTGCGCGAAGGTGAGGCCCCGTTCCTCCGCGATCTGCCCCGCGATGGTGAGGAGCTGGTCCAGCGCCCCCAGCCGCACCTCGTCCCGCGCGTGGCGGATGTCCAGCGTGAGCTGCACCTCGCCGGGAATCACGTTGCCCGCGCCCGGCAGCGGCTTCAGCGAGCCGACGGTGGCGACCAGGCCGGGCGTGCTCTTGGCGAGGTTTTCCACCGCCAGCACGAAGGCACTCGCCCCGGTCAGCGCATCGCGGCGCAGGTACATCGGGGTGGTGCCCGCGTGGTTGGCCTTGCCGGTGAAGGTGAGGTTCAGCCGTGACTGTCCGGCGATGGCGTTCACCAGGCCCAGCGAGCGGTCCTCGGCCTCCAGCACCGGCCCCTGCTCGATGTGCATCTCCAGGTAGCCCAGCACGTCGGCCTTGAGCTGCGCGTCGGCCAGTTGCGCCACGTCCAGCCCGTACTCGGTGATGGCCTGCGCGACGCTCTTGCCCTGCGCGTCCGTCACGGTCATCAGCTCGCCCGCGTTCCCGATCAGCGCCCGGCTGCCGATGAAGGGCACGCTGAAGCGCACGCCTTCCTCCTCGCTGAAGCCGACGAGTTCGACGTGGTAGGGGAGCCGGGTGTCCTTCAGCGCGTCCAGCAGCGCCACGCCCAGCACCACGCCCAGCACGCCGTCGTAGGCCCCGGCGTTGGGCACGCTGTCCAGGTGCGAGCCGATGACCAGGGTGCGGGCGTTCGGCCGGTCGCTGCGGCGGGTGGCGCGCCAGTTCCCGGCGGCGTCCTCGTGGGTCTGGAGGCCCAGGGAGGCGGCCCAGCGGTCCAGCCGGGCGTGGGCGTCGTGCATGGGCGCGCAGAGGAAGGTGCGGGTGATCTGGCCGGGTTCCTCGGTGCAGGCGGCGATGTCGGCGCAGCAGGCGAGGGTGCGCCCGGCCAGGTCGGTCCAGTCCAGTTCGTTCAGCGGTTGGGAAGTGGTCATGCGAGCGGAACCTCGTGGAGGGAACGGGCGGTGGCGGGAAAGAAGGGCGGGCAGCTTTCGGGGAGGACCAGCGCGCGCAGCAGCCGGGCGGCCGGTTCCTGCCCGTCCGCCTGCTCGGCCAGCAGCGCCTCGAAGCGTTCCGGGGTGAGCGCCTCGCCGTCATCCAGAGGGATGCGGTGCTGCACCCACTGCCACAGTTGCGCGCGGGCGAGTTCGGCGGTCGCGGTGTCTTCCACCCGATTGTTCCGCACGATAAAGCCCTGCCCCGCCAGCCAGGCCCGGAAGTACGTCACGGTGACGGCGACGGCCTCGCGCACGGCGGAAAGCGGCACCTGTTCCGCGCGGGGAAAGGCCAGCAGTTCCGCCGCGACCTCCTCTTCAGTCCGGGGCGCGGGCGGCGAGGCGGGCGGCGCGGACTGGAACACCGCCCGGACGGTGGGAATCAGGCCCGGCAGCCCGGCCCAGGCCGCCACGTAGCCCTGCGACGCCTCGCGTTCCTTGTCGGCCCGGACCACCGCGAGGGCGGGTTCGGGGTCGGCGGGATCGGGGGCGAGGGCCGCTGTCCCGCCAATCGCCTGCGCCCCCCGGCGGGCGCACACCCGCGCCAGGTTCTGCTCGTAGGCCTGCATGGACGGCTGCCCCATGTTCAGCTCGCCGCGCTCGGGCAGGCAGAAGCGGCGGTCCTGGCCCAGCCACTTGATCGCGCTGAACACGTAGTCCCAGCGCCCCGCGTTCAACCCGAAGGCCCGGTCACGCAGCGCATACAGCAATTCATCGGCATAAAAGGCGCCGGGCAGCGTCTCGATCTGAATGCAGACCCGGATGCTGCCCGGCTGGCGCCCGCCCAGCCGCTCGGTTTCGGTCAGCAGGTCGTTCCAGAACTCGGCCTCGGCGGGGAATTCCAGCTTGGGAATGTAGACGTAGAGCGTTTCCCGGTCCGCGAACGCCTCCACATAGGCGGCGAGGTCCTGAAGGCTGGCGCTCTGCCCGTTCTCGTCCTCCATGTAGAGCGGCCGGGGCCGCGTCATCGGGAGGGGGCCACCCGCCCTGGGCACGTTCCGCAGGTTCGCGTGCCCCGCGCGGACATTCTCCGGGGTGGGGGCGAAGGTGTCGTCGAAATCGAAGATCAGCGCGTCGGGACCGGCAGACAGGGCCGCCTGAATCGCCGCCGCGTCGCTGGGTTCCACCAGTTGCTCGACCAGGCGGGCGCGCAGTTCGGCGGGCGGGGGGGCCACCTGCCAGTCGGCCTGGCGGATGGCGGCCGTCCGGGGGTCGAAGCCGGGCGCCCAGTCGTTCTGGCGGCCAGCGAGCAGAGCGCGCCGACGCTCCGCGAAGAGGCCCTGGAGCGTGTGGTGCAGGTCAGTACCGGATGTGGTCACAGGTGTCTCCAGATGTGGTCCTGCGGGTGGGCGGAACTCGGGGTGTCTCCCGCAGGAATGGCGGCGGACAGGGGCAAAGGCTGTTATGGAAGGTGTAACACGTCCGCTGGTATTTGTCAAAGGACGAAGAAGTTTTTTAAACAGTAAAATATAGATGTCGAACTACCTGTGACGATCCTACCACTCCCTCGTCTTGTTGTCCCCGGGAAAGTGGGGGAGGGCAGGGCCACCGCAAAGGCGCCGAGTCCGCACAGGCCCGGCTGAACCCCTCTGCTACGCCGCTCTGCGAGTTTCGGCCCTGCGGGCCACCGCCCCTCAAGACGCTTGCTGTGCAATTACAGGTCGGGCGGGCAGGGCGATTTTTCTCGTCTGACAGGAGAGCGAGTTGCGCCCGCCACCCCCTCCCCAGCCCTCTGCAAGCAGCTCTACGAGTCCCCCTCAAGGGGGGAGGGAGAAAAAAGCCCATCCCAGACAACAAGTTTCTATTGCGCATCGAACGTTCAAAGGGAGGAGCAGAAATGGCCTTCTGGAGGGCGAACGGCTTCCTGGCTCCCCTTGAGGGGAGCTGTCAGCGAAGCTGACTGAGGGGTTGACCAGGACGAGCATAGCCAAAACCGGACTTGGCGGTTGCCCCCCTTCCTCTGGGCCACTGACCGGTCAAGAGGGCTGGGACGACTGCCGTCGCAGAGACACGTCACGTGGGAACGGTCGGCAAAGCCGGAGCTATTTATCTAAGAATGAAAAATGCTTCTACAGGTTGACAAAAGCGAAAAAGCCACTTACGCTGCTGGGCAAGGAGGAAAGGAAGATGCCGAGAATGACCGCGGTCGAGGCCGCCGTGCATGTGATGCGCCTGGAGGGTGTGGATACCGCCTTCGGGGTACCCGGAGCCGCCATCAACCCGCTGTATGCCGCGCTGCGCAAGGTCGGCGGCGTGAACCACATCCTGGCCCGCCATGTCGAGGGGGCTTCTCACATGGCCGACGGGTACACCCGCGCCAAATTCGGGAACATCGGCGTGTGCATCGGCACCAGCGGCCCCGCCGGGACGGACATGATCACCGGCCTGTACGCGGCCATTGCCGACTCCGTGCCGATCCTGTGCATCACCGGTCAGGCCCCGCGCGCCCGCCTCTACAAGGAAGACTTCCAGGCGGTGGACATCGAGAGCATCGCCAAGCCGGTCACCAAGATGGCCGTGACGGTGCGCGAACCCGCCCTGGTCCCCTATGTCTTCCAGCAGGCGTTCCATGTGATGCGTTCCGGTCGCCCCGGCCCGGTGCTGATCGACCTGCCCTTCGACGTGCAGATGACCGAGATCGAGTTCGATCCGGAAACCTACGCGCCGCTGCCGATCTACAAGCCCCTCGCCACCCGCGCCCAGGTCGAAAAGGCGATGACCATGCTCAATGCCTCCGAGCGCCCGCTGCTCGTGTCGGGCGGCGGTGTCATCGGCGCGGACGCCTCGGACCTGCTGGTACAGTTCGCGGAGTTGACCGGTGTGCCCGTCATTCCCACGCTGATGGGCTGGGGCAGCATCCCCGACGACCACCCGCTGATGGTGGGCATGGTGGGCCTCCAGACCTCGCAGCGGTATGGCAATGCCAACCTGCTGGCCTCTGACTTCGTGATGGGCATCGGCAACCGCTGGGCTAACCGCCACACCGGGGGCCTGGACGTGTACACCGAGGGCCGCAAGTTCGTCCACGTGGACATTGAACCCACCCAGATCGGGCGCGTCTTCGGCCCCGACTACGCCATCGTCAGTGACGCCAAGGCCGCGTTGCAGCTCTTCGTCGAGGTGGCCCGCGAGTGGCGCGCCGCCGGGAAGCTCAAGGACCGCGGCGAGTGGGCCGAGTCGTGCCGCGAGCGCAAGCGCACCATGCTGCGCAAGACGCACTACGACAACGTGCCGATCAAGCCCCAGCGCGTCTACGAGGAGATGAACAAGGCCTTCGGGCGCGACGTGACCTACGTCACCACCATCGGCCTGTCGCAGATCGCGGGCGGGCAATTCCTGCACGTCTACAAGCCGCGCCACTGGATCAACGCGGGTCAGGCCGGGCCGCTGGGCTGGACCGTGCCCGCCGCGCTGGGGGTTGCCGCCGCCAAGCCCGGCGCCGAGATCGTGGCCCTCTCCGGCGACTACGACTTCCAGTTCATGATCGAGGAACTCGCGGTGGGCGCACAGTTCAACCTGCCCTTCATCCAGGTGCTGGTAAACAACTCCTACCTGGGCCTGATCCGCCAGTCGCAGCGCGGCTTCGACATGGACTACCAGGTGCAGCTCTCCTTCGAGAACATCAACTCGCCCGAGGTGAACGGCTACGGCGTGGACCACCTCAAGGTGGTGGAGGGCCTGGGCTGCAAGGCGCTGCGTGTCTTCAAGCCCGACGACATCCTGCCCGCCTTCGAAAAGGCCCGCGACCTGATGCAGGAATACCGCGTGCCGGTGGTGGTGGAAGTGATCCTGGAGCGCGTGACCAACATCAGCATGGGCACCGAGATCAACAACATCACCGAGTTCGAGGAACTGGCCGAGAACGCCAAAGAGGATGCGCCGACGGCGATTGCGTTGCTGGACTGAAGGAGTTAGGGGTTAGGAATTAGGAGTTAGGAAAAAGCCTAATCCCTAATCCCTAACGCCTATGAGGTACCTATGACCAAATTTGCTGCCAACCTTACCATGCTGTTTCAGGAAGTGCCCTTTCTGGAACGCTTCGGCGCGGCCCGTCAGGCGGGTTTCGATGCCGTCGAGTACATGTTTCCCTATCCCTTTTCGCCGGAGGAACTGCGAGCGCAGCTTCAGCAGCATGGGCTGAAGCAGGTCCTCTTCAACCTGCCCGCCGGGAACTGGGAGGCTGGGGAACGCGGGATCGCGGTGCTGCCTGATCGTCAGGAGGAGTTCCGGCAGGGCGTGACCCGCGCGCTGACCTACGTGGAGGCGCTGCGGAATGACGGTGCGCCGCCCCTCGTCAACTGCCTGGTGGGCAAGCTCCCCGCCGGGGCCGACGCCGAGGAAGCCCGCCGCGTGCTGGTGGAGAACCTGCGCTACGCCGCCCAGGAACTCGGCCGCGTGGGCGTTACCCTCCTCATCGAGCCGATCAACCCGCACGACATCCCCGGTTTCTTCCTGCGCACGCCCGACCAGGCGGCGGCCCTGATCGAGGACGTGGGCGCGGACAACCTGAAGATTCAGTACGACCTCTACCACCAGCAGCGCACCGAGGGGCAACTGCTCGACACCTTCCGCCGTCTTCAGGACCGGATCGCCCATGTGCAGCTCGCGGACGTGCCGGGCCGCCACCAGCCGGGCACCGGGGAGATCAACTACCCCTTCGTGCTGGCGGCACTCGATCAGGCCGGGTACAACGGGTACGTGGGTCTGGAATACATCCCCGAGGGGGATACGGTCAGTTCGCTGGGCTGGATGACGAGCCTCAAGGAAGGAGTGCAGGCATGACGACGGGGACGCAAAAGGAACGCATCGGCTTTATCGGCCTGGGCATCATGGGCCTCCCGATGGCCCGCAACCTGATCAAGGCGGGCTACGGCCTCACGGTGAACAACCGCGGCCCCGAAGCCGAACAGGCGCTGGCCGCCGAGGGTGCCAAGGTGGCCCGCACCGCCCGCGAGGTGGCCGAGCAGAGCGACATCGTGATCACGATGCTGCCCGACAGCCCGCAGGTCGAAGAAGTCGTGCTGGGCGAGAACGGCGTGGCGGAAGGGCTGCGCGCGGGTGGCCTCTACATCGACATGAGCAGCGTCGCGCCCAGCACCGCCCGCAAGGTGGCGGAGGCACTGAAGGCGAAGGGGGCCGATTCGCTCGATGCCCCCGTCTCCGGCGGTCAGGTCGGCGCGGAGCAGGCCACCCTCAGCATCATGGTGGGCGGCAGCGAGGACGCCTTCGGACGCGCCCGCCCCATCTTCGAGGCCGTCGGTAAGAACATCGTCTACATCGGCGGCCCCGGTGCGGGTCAGGTGACGAAAATCTGCAACCAGATCGTCGTGGCCCTGACCATCCAGGCGGTGGCCGAGGCGCTCACCCTGGCGCGCAAGAGCGGCGTGGACGCGGCGAAGGTGCGCGAGGCGCTGCTCGGCGGCTTCGCGCAGAGCCGCATTCTGGACCTGCACGGGCAGCGCATTCTGGACGGCAACTTCAAGCCGGGCTTCCGCATCAACCTGCACCGCAAGGACCTGCGCCTGGCGCTGGAAGCGGGCCGCGAGCAGGCCGTGCCGCTCTTCGCTACCGCTGGGGTGGCGGAGCTGATGAACAGCATGATCGCGCAGGGCATGGGCGACCTCGACCACTCGGGCCTCGCGGCGCTGTACGCGCAACTGGCCGGGCTGGACTGAGCATGAGCGCGCCGGGCAAGGCTCCAGCCGCGACGGACATGCGGGCGCTGCTGGCCGACAGCTACCGCTCGGCGCTGGAGGCGGTGGCCCCCGCCCGCCTCCTGGCCCCCTACCTGACCGGGCCGCGCCCCGACTTCGTGCTGGCCTTCGGCAAGGCGGCGCTGCCGATGCTGCGCGCGGCGCTGGAAGCCTACCCCGGCGTGCCGGGCCTGGCGGTGCCGCCGCGCGGAACGCTGGACCTCAGCGCGCCGGAAGGAGCGGAGGTGCTGCCCGGCAGCCATCCCGTGCCGGACGAGCACAGCACCGGGGCCGCCGAGCAGGCACTCGCGCGGGTGCGGGAGCTGCCGGAAGGGGCGCAACTCCTCGTCCTCGTCTCCGGTGGCGGGAGTGCGCTGCTGAGTGCTCCCTGGGGCGTGACCCTCGCGCAGAAGCAGGCGCTCACCCGTGACCTGTTGCGCGCCGGGGCCGCCATCGAGGAGATCAACGCCGTCCGCAAGCACCTCTCGCAGACGAAGGGCGGGCGGCTGGCGCAGGCGACGCGCGCTCAGGTGCGTGCCCTCCTGATCTCCGACGTGATCGGGGACGACCCCTCGGTGATCGCCAGCGGCCCCACCGTGCCCGACGCCACCACCTTCGCGGACGCGCTGGCCGTGCTGGACCGTTACGGGATCGAGGCCCCGGAGGCCCGCGCGCACCTTGAGGCGGGCGCACGCGGCGAACTGGCCGAGACGCCCAAACCCGGCGAACTGCCCCACGTCGAGAACATCATCATCGGCTCGAACCGCGTGCTGCTGGAAGCGGCGCAGGCGTTCCTGACGGAACAGGGCGTCCGCTCGGTGATCCTCTCCGACACCTTTGAGGGCGAGGCGCGCGACCTGGCCGGATTCCACGCCTCGCTGGTGGAGAGTATCCGCGACTACGGCACGCCCTTCCACGGACCGCTGGTGCTGCTCTCGGGCGGGGAGGCGACCGTCACGGTACGTGGCGAGGGGCGCGGCGGGCGCAATCAGGAGTTCGCGCTCTGGCTGCTGGAGGACCTGGGGGAACGGGGAGTCTATGCCCTCTCCGCCGGTTCGGACGGCATCGACGGCAACAGCGACGCGGCGGGAGCGTTCCTGACCCCGGATTCCCTGGCACGTGCGCGGGCGGCGGGCCTCGACCCTCGGGGCTTCCTCGCACGCAACGATTCGGGCACCTTCTTCGCGGCGCTGGGGGACGCGCTGATCACCGGTCCCAGCGGGCATAACCTCAACGACTACCGCGCGATTTACGTCGAATAGGGGTTCTGAATGAAGCGAGAGACGGCTGGCCCGGCGGGAGCAGGGGGGCAGCCGTCTTGTCCTGGGGGAGACTGCGGCGTTACTCACAAAGAGACGCTTTTTGAGCTTCCCCTTGGTCCTGTCTCCGCTAAAATGGAAATAAGCTTCATCAGGTGAAATTTCCGTCCGCAAGCCTCGTTCCCCCAGGAGACTCCCCGTGACTCAGACCCTGCAACTCCCCGCTGGCATGACGATCAACGCTCCCGTTCAGGAGGCCTACGCCGAGATCCTGACGCCCGAGGCGCTGGCCTTTGTGGCCGACCTGCACCGGCGCTTCGATGCCCGCCGCCGCGAACTGCTGGCGGCCCGCGAGGAGCGGCAGAAGCGGCTGGACGCGGGCGAGCTGCCCGACTTCCTGCCCGAGACGGCGGACGTCCGCGCGGGCGACTGGAAGATCGCGCCCCTGCCCGAAGACCTGCAAGACCGCCGTGTGGAGATCACCGGTCCGGTGGACCGCAAGATGATCATCAATGCGCTCAACAGCGGCGCGCGGATGTTCATGGCCGACTTCGAGGACGCCAGCAGCCCTACCTGGGAGAACATGATCGAGGGCCAGATCAACCTGCGTGACGCGGTGCGTGGCGAGATCAGCCTCGACCAGGGCGGCAAGCAGTACCGCCTGAACGACCAGACGGCCATGCTGCTGGTGCGTCCGCGCGGCCTGCACCTGCCCGAGAAGCACGTCACCGTGGACGGCGAGACGATGAGCGGCCCCCTCTTCGACTTCGGCCTGTATGCCTTCCACAACATGCAGGAGCGCCTGAACCGCGGCACCGGCACCTACTTCTACATTCCCAAGCTCGAAAGCCACCTCGAAGCGCGCTGGTGGAACGACGTGTTCACCTTCGCGGAGGACACCCTCGGCGTGCCGCGCGGCACCATCCGCGCCACGGTCCTGATCGAGACAATCCTGGCGGCCTTCGAGATGGACGAGATCCTCTACGAGCTGCGCGAGCACTCGGCGGGCCTGAACAGCGGGCGCTGGGACTACATCTTCAGCTACATCAAGAAGTTCCGTAACCGCGACGACAAGATTCTCCCCGACCGCGCCCAGGTCACGATGGCGGTCCCGATGATGTCGAACTACTCCAAGCTTGCCGTCAAGACCGCCCACCGGCGCGGCGCCCCGGCCATCGGCGGCATGAGCGCCTTTATTCCCGTCAAGAACGACCCGGAGGCCAACACGCGCGCCTTCGCCCAGGTCCGCGCCGACAAGGAGCGCGAGGCGACGAACGGCCACGACGGCACCTGGGTGGCGCACCCCGGCATGGTGCAGCTCGCCACCGAGGTCTTCGACCAGCTGATGCCCACGCCCAACCAGATCGATTCGGGCAAGCAGGCGGACCTCCAGGTGACGGCGGCGGACCTCCTCACCCCGCCCGACGGCATCGTGACCGAGGCGGGCGTGCGGACGAACATCGACGTGGGGACGCAGTACCTCGCCGCCTGGCTCCAGGGCCGGGGCGCGGTGCCGATCCACAACCTGATGGAAGACGCCGCGACCGCCGAGATCAGCCGCGCGCAGCTCTGGCAGTGGCTGCACAACGGCGTCAAGCTGGAAGATGGCCGGACCCTCACGCCCGAACTGCTCGACACCTTCTTCGAAGAGGAACTGGGCAAGCTCGGCCCCGACTACGCCGAAGCCGGGAAGCTCTTCAAGGACATCTCCACCCGCTCGCCGCTGGCCGAGTTCCTGACTCTGCCCGCCTACCGGGAACTCGCTTGAGTCTGGCCTGGGGGACAATTCCCCGGCCGCTGACACGCTACCTTCTCCCAGGACTGCTATGACCACGCCCGCACGCCAAAAACCCGGCCGCACCCGCAGCGGCGAAACGAGCAGCGTCCGTACCCTGGAGCGCGGACTGACGGTCCTGCTGGCGCTGAAGGAACTGCGCCGCGCGCCCCTCAGCCAGCTTGCGCGGCAGGTCGGCTTATCTGTCAGCACCACCTACCGCCTGCTGGAAACGCTGCGGCAACAGGGCTTCGTGGAGTGGGAGGAGCAGACCGGGATGTTCAGCGTGGGCCTGCGCGCCTATCAGGTGGGCCTGGCCTTTGCCGAGCGCAACAGCCTGCTGGGTGCGGCCCAGCCCGAGATGGAAGCCCTGGTGAAGGAGCTGAACGAGACGGTGAACCTGGCCGTGCTGTACGACACCGAGGCGGTGTACGTGCATCAGGTGGAGGGGCGCCAGCTCGTGCGGATGTTCGCGCACCTGGGGGACAGCGCGCCGCTGCACTGTTCGGGCGTGGGCAAGGCGCTGCTGGCCTGGCGGCCCACGGAGGATGCCCGCCAGAAGCTGGGCGAAGGCCCGTATGCGGCCTACACGCCCCACACCCTCACCACCCTCCCGGCGCTGCTGGCCGAGCTGGAGCGGGTGCGCGAGCAGGGCTACAGCCTCGACGACGAGGAACGCGAACTGGGCGTGCGCTGCGTAGCGGTGCCGGTCCGGGACCAGTCGGGCCAGGTCGTGGCGTCCCTCAGCATCTCCGCGCCCACCTCCCGCTTCACCCGCGAGCAGATCAAGGATGTGGCCGAGCGGATGAACCGGGCCGCGAATCAGGTTTCGGCCCGGCTGGGGTGGGAATAGGCCTCGAGATCGAGGACAATTGACGAAAGAGTGCGCTTCTGGGCGCACTTTTTTTCTGACCCTTGCCATCCTGAAGGACAGCTGCAACGAGGTCGTGAGCAACGCGAACGGTATCAACGCCGTTTCAATCCTCAGCCGCCCCGTAGGACGGCTGCAACCCCATTCCGGCTGCCTTCCCCGTAACACCTATTCAGGCTCACCCCGGCCGGTCCCGCCCAGTCCAGCAGCACCTGCACCCCGATCCGGTAGGACTCCAGTGTGTTGACGCTCACGCGCGCGCCCCGGCCCCCGCGCGTGACGAGGTACGCCTCCACAGCGCGTCCACGTCCCGGTCGCGGGCGGCACGCAGGCCCTCGCGGCGCAGGGCCTCCGGTTCCAGGGCGGCCAGCCGATCGGCGCGGGCCTGGAGATCGAGGTTCGCGGCCAGCAGCTCCAGCGTCATGGGAACAGCGTACAGGAGGAATGGAAAAACCCCCGCCGTGCGGGGGCTGGTATGAATGTCCGGTTGCCGCTCAGGCCAGGAACACGGTGGCGGGCACCTTGAAAATCTGGCTGAGTTGCTTGATCAGGTCGGCGGTGAAGGTCTTTTTGCCGTTGATCAGGCGGCTGACATTGCTCTGATCCACGCCGAGTTTCTCAGCGAGATCGCTCTGACGGACGCCGTTCTGATCCATCAGGAAGTCGAGCATGACGTGCGGGGGAACCGGTTCGGCCGGGTAGACCTCCTCTTCGTAGTGGGCGATGTGCTCAATGAGGGTCGCGTAGACCGGGCCGAGCGGGTGGTGGGGGTCGCCTGCCACGATGCGGCTCAGGCGGTCCACCATCTCGAGTGCCTGATCATAGGCTTCCTCGGTGGTGATGGGGCGCAGCAGGTCCAGGGCGGCTTCTGGGAGTTCAGTCAGGGCCGCGACTGCGCGTTCAAAGTTCTTGATGTTGAGAGACATTCAGTTCACCTCCCCCGAGGGGGTGGCCCGCCGATCGGGCCAGGCATTCAGTTCGGTTCAGGGCTTCCACTTGTCGTAATCCGAGTGCCTCATGAACTCCTTGACCCGGATCATCTTGTAAGTGAAATCCACGGTAGTGATCAGGCGGAAGTGGTTGCCCTTGATGTTGAACACCACGTAGTCGGGGCCGACCCAACTGGCCGTAGCGAAGGCTTCTTGCACTTCCGCGAACGAGGCGAAGTTCTTTTTTCTCGCCAGGGTTTCCCAGGCGAGGAGAGCTTCGCGGGCTTCAGGGTACTGCTCGGCAAATTTGAGCAGAGTCCGTCTGGCAAGCACATTCATACCAAGAGGAGTTTATGCGCTTTCTACATAAAATGCAAGTATCGCATACTAGCCTGATTCCCGGATCTCCCTTGCGGCCACCGGAGCTGGAGGGTTGTTGGAGGCTGCTCCGGTCTGGGATGCCTTCCCCGTAACACCTATTATGGTTTCAATCCTCAGCCGCCCCGAAGGACGGCTGCAACGTCACTCGCAGCAAGTCCGGCACCAACATCGGCAAGTTTCAATCCTCAGCCGCCCCGAAGGACGGCTGCAACCGTGCCGGGGTACGCCGTCACCTGCAGAGAAAGCGTTTCAATCCTCAGCCGCCCCGAAGGACGGCTGCAACGCGGTGAGGCTCATGGTTCGCTCCTGCCTTGTTGCGTTTCAATCCTCAGCCGCCCCGAAGGACGGCTGCAACTGGGAGCACGGTAGAAGGTGGCCTGCCCAGCGTCCTGTTTCAATCCTCAGCCGCCCCGAAGGACGGCTGCAACCAAGGGGCGCAGCTCAGCGCGCTGCTGACTTATTGTTTCAATCCTCAGCCGCCCCGAAGGACGGCTGCAACCGCCCCCACACTCCCCTCAGAGGTGCCGATGCCCGTTTCAATCCTCAGCCGCCCCGAAGGACGGCTGCAACGCGCTCGCGGTCGGCCCCAAGCGCGTCGAGGACGTTTCAATCCTCAGCCGCCCCGAAGGACGGCTGCAACACCCAGGTGTCGGGCGCCTTCGCCAGCATGAACTTGTTTCAATCCTCAGCCGCCCCGAAGGACGGCTGCAACGGGAACCGGCGCGACCTTCGCGCACTACCCGGCCAGTTTCAATCCTCAGCCGCCCCGAAGGACGGCTGCAACAGCGTCACCCCCAGCCCGTCACCCTGCACACACCAGTTTCAATCCTCAGCCGCCCCGAAGGACGGCTGCAACCGCGCAGCAGCCCAAACAGGCCACCAACAGCGAGAGTGTTTCAATCCTCAGCCGCCCCGAAGGACGGCTGCAACGGATACGAACTGAATGCCTTCCAGCCCGCGTTCCATTTCGTATTCTGCGCGAACCTCGCTCCTGGCGGCAAGCGGCGGCTTCCGGCGCCCATTATCGTTGTCATGCGGCGCGTCCTGGCCGGACTTTTGGAGCGCGCGAACCTCCCCCGCTGTTGTTTGTCACAGGGAGTTCGCGCAGGCTTTACAGGATGAGGGGCGCGCTGAGGTCGCGGTACTGGTCGCGTCCGAAGGCCTCCACGAACTTCTCGCGCGGCTGGCGGAGGCGGTAAATGCGGATACTGTCCTCGGTCGGGTCCATTTCCTGAAGCAGTCTGTCGCGCAGCGCGAGGAGCTGCACGTCGGTGACGCTGACCTCGAACACGCTGTTCTGCACGCGCTGGCCGTGCGCCACACAGACTTTGGCGACGCGGCGCAGGCGTTTGCGTCCGGCGGAAGTCTCGGTAGAAACGTCGTAGGTGATCAGAAGGTCGATCATGCAGCCCTCAACGGTGCAGGTAAGGCGGGTAGTGGGGCCGGTCCCCGCGCAAATGCTGGGCCAGGAGGCGGGCCTGAACGTGCGGAATCAGGCCGATGGGCGTCTTGCGCCCGGTCAGCGGGTGGTGAACCTCCTCCCCCTTGCGTTCCTGAAGGTGTTTGATAAGGGTCCGCCTGCCGTCCTCGGTGAGGGTGACGGTGCGGCCCTCGTGCAGCGTGAAGTCGCGCGGCGTGAGTTGCTGGCGGTTGATCAGGGTGATGACGGCCCGGTCCGCGACAACAGGCCGCAGTTCCTCCATCAGGTCGAGGGCGAGGCTCTGCCGTCCGGGGCGCAGGGCGTGCAGAAAGCCGATCTGCGGGTCGAGGCCCACTGTCTGGCAGGCGCTGGCGCAGTCGCCCGCGAGGAGGGTATACACGTAGTTGAGGACCGCGTTGATCGGGTCGCGGGCGGGTCGCCGGGTGCGTTCGCCCAGCCAGAAGAAGTCGCGGTTCACGCGCAGCATCAGGCTGAACGCCTCGAAGTAGACGCGGGCGGCGGTGCCCTCGATGCCGCGCACCTCGTCCACCGTCTCCGCGAGGGGCAGCACGGCGATCTGCGCGTTGATGTCTCGCGCCGCCTGCCGCAGGGCGGGGGCGTCCTCCTCGGCGGCCTCACGGGCGGAGCGGAGCAGCGTCGTCTTCTGGTTCTGGAGTTTGCCCGCCGCGACATACCGCGCCACGGCGAGCGTCCGCGCCGGGTCGCAGGTGCAGGCGTGCTGGGCGACGCGCAGCAGGACGTTTCCACTGACGGGCGTCTCGGTGCGGGCCGTGAAGTGCCCCCACTCGGTCAGCCAGGTGATCGGCTTGTGCGCGCGCCCCAGCTTCTGGACCAGATACGGGCTGATCAGCACGTTTCCGAACACGACGACCCCGTCAAGGTGGTGCAGGGGCAGCATCCTCTTGGGTTGCCCTTCCACGTCCACGCGCACGTTGTCGTTCTCCAGTCGCAGGTAACTGCCCTGCGTCTGCACGTACAGGGTGTTCAGCAGATGCTTCATGCAAACCTCGGGTCGTCCATGCCGGTCGAAAAGGGGTCGTAACCGGGCGGAAAGTCGCGCGGCGCGAAGGGTTCGCAGGCGTCGAACAGGCTGCAAAACTGGCAGCGGTCATCGGCGGCGGGCGGGGGCAGCACGCGGGTCCGCAGCAGCTCGCGTATCCCGTCGCGCGCCCTCAGCACGGCCGCCCGCAGTTCCGGCGTGAACTTCACCTCGCGCCGTTTGCGGCTGGCGACGTGGTAGATGAAGCCTTCCGGGATGCTGACGCCGAACATCTCTTCCAGGCAGAGGGCCTGGGCGCAGAGTTGCACGTCCTCGGCGTGGTGGCCCGGCTTGTTGGTTTTGGGGATGCGGCTGGATTTGTATTCCACTGGGCGTGGGGAACCGTCGGGCAGCAGTTCCACCACATCAGCCACGCCCGCGAAGCCATGCTGGCGCGATACGAGGGGCAGGGCGCGGAGCGTCTTCACGCCGTCCCGTTCCTCGCTGCCGCCCCCGTGCGCCCGTTCGTGCTGCTGCTTGCCCCGCGCGGTCAGCGCGTTCTCCGACCACTCCTGTTCGACATGCACCAGCGCGAACCGCCTGGGGCAGTAGGCGTAGTGGGTGAGGCCGGAGAGAGGAATCGGCTCTTCACTCACGGCTCACTCTTGGCGTCCCTGCCAGCCGTTCTCGAATTGAGCAGTGTCCCAGCCGTCGAGGTCGAGAAGTTCGACACCGGCGGGTAGTTTCGTCCGATCCACATGCACGTCGTAATCCCTGAACCTCCGGGCGGGTTTGCCCTCGTCCTTCAGCTTCACCGTGACGATTTCGTTCAGGTCGAGCAGTTTGTGGGCGGGGGCACAGCCCAACTTCGCCTGACGGGAACGCTGTGCAGTGTCGCTGTCCGTCCCCACATGCCGGAACACGAACAGGCGGCGGCTGCTCATCAGGCCCTTGCTGGCGCTGCGGTCGTGGTCGTACATGTTCAGCAGGGCTTCCAGCAGCAACTTCAGGTCGGCTTCGCTGAAGCCGGTGCCTTCCGCCAGGTGTGCGCTGACGAACCCCTTGGCCGCGAACAGTCCATAGGGCACGAAGCTCTTGCGGCCCATCGTGCGGAGTTTGTCCTCGTCCTGTTTGGCCTCCCAGTCGAGAAAGTCCTGCACGGTCTTGGCGTTCTTCACGTCCTCCGCGACGGCACCGCGGGTGATGCTCGCCTCCAGGCCGAACACCGGGTTAACGCTGCGCGCGAACGTCACCTGCACTGGGCCGCGCACCTGACCGGCGTTCGCGCCTGTACTCATGACCGCGCCGAAGGTCCGGACGTCGTAAAACTGCTGGCACATCCAGGCGCGGGCCTTGTCCACCTCGGCCTTCGACCTGCCACTGCCACCTGTCTCCGTCCGGGCGCGGAAAATCTCACGGTTCAGGTTGGTGCCGTGCTGGATGAAAATGTTCTCGCCTGCCGCCTGCACGTAATTGCGGATGCGGCGCTTGATGGCGACGTCCGACACCAGGCCATGCCCGTCCTCGGGGTCAACGCGGGGAGCGTTCCCGCTGTCGGGGTCGCCGTTGGGATTGCCGTTTTCGACATCGAACAGAAGCAGGAACTCGTAGCGGTTGCGGATGGGTCCGGTGGTCAGTGCGGTCTGGGTCATGATCAGGCTCCTTTTTCGGTAGAGGTCACTTCGGGGGTGGCGGTATCAGAAAGGCCAGCCTGGCCTTCAGCGGCGCGTTTGGCCGCTGCACGTTCCTGTCGCTCGGTGCTGTACGCGGCCAGTTGCTGGTAATAGCCCAGGGCGAAGAGGCTTTGCTGCTCCAGTGTCAGGGTCCGCGGAAGGTCTTTCCCCAGGGCCGTCCACACCTGCGCGATATCGCGCTCCAGCGTGAAGGCGAGACCGGGGCGATCACGTCCGATTTTTGACAGGTGATGTTGACTCAGACGGGTGAGGCGGCCCAGGACCAGGGCGGGTGTGGCACTTGCCGCGCCGTAGTACCGCTGGACGACGCCCGCGTTGATTTCGCTGCCCTGGGCCTCCTGCAGGTTGGCGAGCAGATACATCAGGCGCCCACAGTGGTAGGCGGGACTGGGATGGTTCAGGTCGACATGGGTGGACATCAGATAGCCTCCTTGAGTTCTGGCCTTGCGGTTGTGGAAAGCGCGGATTAGGGCCATGCGGGCGTAGACGCGGCCCTTCTCGTCGTTGCTGCCTTCCCGGCTCAGGGCCTCGGTAAACTTTCCCGTCATGACGTGGGCCTTGTGCGCTTCCATGACCTTGCTGATGGCGGAGAGAGGAAGGGGCATGCCGGGGTCCAGGGCCGCCCGCCACAGGGGAAGTTGCAGGTTCCGAACGGGTTTGAGGTAATCGTCGAGTTTGGTATCCTGGCTCTTGGGCCGCTGAATGCACATCAGCAGCCGCATCAGGCCGGGGCGGTTCGCGCGTTTGCCACTCAGACTGGTGATGGCGAGATCGTCAAACCACATCACCACCGCTTCCGCCAGGCTTTCCAGGCTGCCGGTGTGCCAATCGCGTACCATTGCGCGCCCACTCGCGCCACTGATCGCCAAAGCGAAGTAACGGGCGGTGAGTCTGTCCGGTTCCTCCCCCTTGCGGATGGCGGTCAGGAGCTTCCGGGCACGCTGCCGGGCCACTTCCGCCTGCTGCTCCGGCGTTTGCTCGGCCTTGACCTCCTCTTCGGGGTCGAAGTCGTCCAGACTGAAGAATTCCTCGGTCACCTCAGCCAGCGAGGGGGGGTCGACCAGGGCATTCACCAGCACCTGACCTTCGGTCTGCCGGTGGTCGAACCAGACCGCCACCTTCATCTGCCCGAGAATGGGCGCGGTGTCCAGCAGGTTGTCGAGTGCGGCATGGTAAGCAGCGGCGTTGTCCTCGGAAACGGCCCCGTTCTCGCCCGCCGCAAAGCCGTAGGAGGTGAACGCCTCCTTGTCGTAGCCGACCAGGGATGCCCCCATCGCAATAGCTCCGACGCCCAACTTGCCGAGTTTCGGGTGGGTATTGGCGGGCATGATCCGCTCGCCGCTGGTGAGGTCGAGCATCCCGCCGCCCTCGTTTCTACCTGTACGCCCGAACGTCTCACGGCGGAAGCTGCGCCACCAGTCATGCCAGTCGGAACTCTCCAGCAGGTTTAGCCCGTCCGCCTCGAAGCTGATTTTATCGGTAGGTTTGGCCCCCTGCCGGAGAAGCTCAGCCCGCAGCCAGGCCAGTTGCTCCGGGTCCTCGAGGGCTGAAGCCACAGCTCCAAGTTCCGGCAGGCTCTCTGACGCTCTCTGCAGCAAGGCTCGAAAGGTCTGATGTTTGTCAGCATTCCGGGTCTGTTCGGTCAGACTCTTGTCGTCCGTTTTGGGCTTGCCATCCTTGTCGGTCGCGGGGAGGAGCGCCACCACACCGCAGGTATCCGCGAGGAAGTGCGCGGCCTGCGCCTGACCCAGCGCCCTCGGCAACGCCATCATTTCCGGCTGCCCCATCTCCGGACAGCGCGTGAAAGTCAGCCCCTTTCTGCCGTCGCTGAGAGGAAGCACGCCCGTAAGCCTTTCGCCCGAGAGCTGTGCCAGCCAACGCAATTCCTTCGGTGCAAATCCCGGTTCCGTCACCAGGCCCGCGCGTTCCGCCTGCCGAATCAGTGCGCCGAGCATCCGGCCACCCCCGGTTTCCGCACCGCGTCACTCGCATAGGGCGGCACTTCCAGCACTCCGGCTCGAATGCTCGCCTCGAATAGACTCACGGCGGCGTCGTCGCTGTTCCCGCCGGGACGGCTCAGGTCGAACACGTCGTACAGCATCCAGCCGATTTCCTCGTCGTGGAGCTGTGGTGGCAACAGACCGGGCTGCTGACGGTCCACCAGTTCAAACGCGGCGGTGAACTCGCGGCAGCCCAGGTAAGGCTGGTAGATGCACTGACCGCGCCGCTCGAAGCTCCGCTCGATTTTCTGGCGCAGTTCGAAATTTTCGTCAAACAGGACCGTGTGGGCGTGCAGGCGGTAACGGGGGGCCTTCAGGGCCATCGTCTGCCGCTGCGTGCGGCCCTTGGTGTCCGTTCCGGCGTCTTCCTTGGTGGCGTCGGCATAGATCGGCGTGGTGAGGGCAGGGTTCTGCATCCACTTCTTCACGCTGGCAGTGCTGATTTTCTCCTTGACCTCGTTGCGCATCAGGGCCACGTAGCGCACGGGGGAAAGCACCTCGACACGGCTGACTTCCCAGCGGTGCGCGGGGCGACCCGTGCGTTTGTCGAATTCCAGGTAAATCGCGTCGTAGATGGCGCGGGCGGCACTGGGCGTGATAATGGGATAGCTGAACCGTTCGACCTTGAGTTCCGGTCGCGTAAAGCACCCGTAATCGCCCCACACCTCCAGGGTGAAGGTCCGCGCTGAGGTGGACGGTCTACTTTGAATCATGAAACCTCCTCTTGGGAAGAGAGCTAGAGAGAGTACCAGTCGGCTCCACCGCCGTCCGGCAGGAACCCGAACAGTTCGTCGTAAGCCTTGGTATGGCGGCAGATGAACCAGTCCTCGGCTGGCTGCGGTTGGCCTCCTTTGCGGGGCCTGAAGTTGACAGGCTCGCAGTGGGGCGGCAGGGTGCCGTCGCGCCGCCGGAAGACGGAGACGGTGAACGGCTGGGCGCGGCGCATCCATTCCACGGTGATGCCGTCACGCATGGCCTCTTCGGCCAGGGCCAGGCCTTCCCCGTAAGGCACCACCACATTCACGCTGTCGTCGGGAATCAGGCGGTAGAGGCGGGCGACTTCCGGGTAGTCCTGAACCTGGATGGCTCGGGCCAGTTCTTCCTGTTCGGTCTTCTCGTATTGCCAGAGCTGCGCGTAGAAGCGGCGGAAGGTGCCCGGATCGTCCAGGTCGAGGCCACCCGCGTTCCACATATTCCGGGCCGCCTGCGCCGCTCGGCCATAAGTGGAAGTGGGATACCTTTCCTTTTCCGGCAGGAACACTCGCAGTTCGCCCTCCGGACGCCGGGCGTGCCGATTGCAGCGGCCCGCTGCCTGGGCAATGGCATCGAGAGGAGCAAGCGCCCGGAAGACTTTCGGGAAGTCCAGGTCAACGCCTGCCTCGACGCACTGTGTGGCAATCACGCGGCACGGCTGCCCGCCCCCTTCGCGCTCCGGCCTCAAGGCTTGCCGGACCTCGTCCAGCACCTTGCGCCGGTGGGCTGGGCACAGGGAGGTGGAGATGTGCTTGAGGTGCCTGACCCCTTGCGCTTGGAGCGCCTTCACGAGTTCCAGCGCATGGGCCTTCATGTTCACGATGCACAGCACCTGGGGTTCAGCCTTCACCCAGTCGCACACCTCCTCCCAGGTTGTGGGCGTGTCCAGGTTCCAGACCGGGCGCACCCGCCTGGAACGCTCGAACAATCGCAGTTCGGGCGGGGCCATCTCCTGCGGTTGCCAGCCCGCCCCCTCGGGTTCACTCTGCCGTACCTTCTCGTCGAGGGTGTCGAAAGCGGGTTGTGTGGCCGTCGCCATGACCACCACCGCGCCATATTTCTCGGACGCAAGGCGCGACAGGGTTTTCAGGGTCGGAACTGCCAGCGCCGCCGGAAGTGTCTGCACTTCATCGAGCAGAAGGGCGCTGCCCGCCAGGCGGTGAAGTTTACGGCACGCGCCAGGCCGGTTGGCGTGCAGGCTCTCCAGCAGTTGCACGCTGGTGGTGATCACGATAGGCGCGTCCCAGTTCTGCGTGAGCAACTGCGCCTCTCGTCTATTATTGGCCCCTTCGCCGTCATCGCGCCCGTCCTGGCCCGGATCGGTGCGTGTGCCCGTGAGGCTGTGGTGTTCCAGCACGAAATGCGGCCCGAACTCGGCCTCGCTAAAAATCTCCCGGTACGTCTGCACGGTCTGATCGAGGATGCTCAGGAAGGGCAAGACCACCACGATGCGCCGGAGGGGTCGGCCCGCGTTCTGCTCACGGACCGCCCGCGTGAGTGCAAAGCGCAGCATGGCCAGCGTTTTTCCGCTGCCCGTCGGTGCAGTCAGGGTCCAGAGACGTCCATCACGCTCGCCTGAGGCGTGGCAGGCATTCATCAGGTCGGTACGTAAAGTACGGGTTGGCTCGGGCACGCGCTCGTCGGCATTTAAGGTAGCCAGATGACGCTCCAGGGCGGCCAGTGCCCGGACGGCATCCAGACTTGGCCCATGCGGTCTGGGCGGCGCACCATCTTCCCGCATCGCCTGCTCGGTATCCAGGTAATCGGCATCGACCAGCGCCGAGAAGAGCATCCGGGTATCCAGCATGTCGGCGGCCCCCTGAGGGATGTTCAATTTCGCCTGCCTGCCAGCACCCGGCGGCAGCGTCTCCACATCTGCCAGCAGGCGGCTGGCGAGTAACTTCAGGTCCGTTTCCGTTAGCCTGAGTTCCAAGGGGTGATGTGTTTGCAACCGGGCGATGGCCAATTCGTCCAGTGTGTCTCCATCGCCCTTCTGCAAGCCGATGTGATGCCCCTGGATCACGAGGGCGAGCGCGCCATCCTTGTAAATCTGCTTGGCGAAACAGGCCCCCGCCGACCAATGATCGAACCCGCTTCCCTCGCCCTCCAACCGTCTCTGGAACAGGTCACCATATTTCCCCAGGTCGTGGAGCAGGCCCGCCAGGTGGGCACGTTTCTTCTCCCCGAATGCTTCCGCGTGTTCACAGGCCCGGCCAGCCACATTCAGCGCGTGCTCGCGCATCGTTTGCCACCGCTGTTTGGTCTTGTCGCCTTTAAACGTGTGGCCGTAATACATCGTCATAAAAATCCCCTTGTTGATCTCATTGTCTTGAATGGGACTTTTCAGCGTAGAGTCTCTAGAAACAGCTATTTCAGTCCTCTTACGTCTCTCCATGTCTGCCACTCCGGGTTCTCGGCGCTGGGACTGTGGCCCATGAAGCTGTGGGCCGTCATGCCGCGCCTCCTGCTGTAAACGGGATGGGTTCGGTGTCGGCGTTCTCGGCGGCGGCGCGGAGTTCGCGTTGCCAGTGGGCGCGCAGTTCGGGCGGACCGAGGACCTGCACGCGCGGTCCCCAGCCCAGAATCCAGGGGAGCAGTTCGCGGGGCAGACCGCTGGCGTCGAGGGGCGCCTCGACGGTGGTGTCGATGGTGCCGTCGGGATTCAGGTACGGTTCGCTGAGGTTGGCGTAGCCGCCTTCCAGAATGCGGTACGCGGCGTCGTGGCGAAAGCGCAGGTGGACGGTCATGGTGGCGTTGCCCCCGGTACCCACCACGCCCCAGGCGCCGTGCAGGAAGGCGGTGGGGTCGAAGGTTTCGGGGATCGTGTACGTCTGGTCGCGCAGGACATGCAGGGCCTTCATGCGCGAGAGTTTGAAGGTGCGGACCGCGTGGTGGTAGGTGGTTTCCCGCCCGATCACGTACAGGTCGAGGTTGCTGGGATGGGCCTCGATCAGGTACGTCTCGATGATGTTGCTGCGGGCGCGGCCGCTTCCGCCGGGTTTCCGGTACTCGAAGCGCAGGGGATGCCCGCCCGTCCAGGCGGCGCAGGCGTGCTCCAGATTGATGTCCTCGCGTGAGCGCCGTTTGCCGATGTCCTGTATTCCCCGGCCCACCACGCCCTGCACCTGCTCGGGCAGCCAGGACGTGAGCTGGCGCAACGCGGCCTGATGGTGCAGGCGGTGGCCGGGCGCGCGGTGGTACATCAGCCGGGCGGCGGCGTGCAGGGCGAGCAGCGTAACGGGGTGCAGGGTGCTGCGGTGCGTCCGCAGGGTATAGCGGGGGGGACGTCCGGGCAGACGCTGGAAGTCCTCCGGCTCCAGCCGCTCCAGGTCGAGCAGGTCACGCTGGAGGGCCCGCTCGATGCCCGCCCAGCCCTCCCCCCCCACGCTGGCGGCAGGAAACAGCTTCGCGGCGAGGTCGCGGACGGTGAGTTGCCCTTCGCGCAGCAGCCGCGCGATACGGAAGAGGCGCTCGGCCTTGCTGAGGTCTGCGGGTGCCATGCCCGTAGAGTGCCGCAAGGCTGTCGCCGGGTTGTCGCAGGATTTTCTCTGGCCTCACATCACTCCAGTTTGATGAGTGGAGCGTTGTCAATTCGCCAGGCATTCACCCAGGGGTCGAGGCGGCCCTCGCAGAACAGGTCGGCGCGTTCCGGCGGGGGCAAGTGCAGCCGCCACTGCACCTCGTCCGAGAGGACCACCATACTGCCCCCGGTCGTCACCGCCTCCGGCCAGCCCAGGGCGGCGCGCAGGGCCACGACCGCGCGGCTGAGTTCCTTGCGGCGGGCGTTCTCGTCGCGGCCCGGCAGGTCCAGTTCCTCCTGAAGACGCTCGCGCCCGAGGCTTCCGCCGTGCATGACCAGCATGACCAGCAGCGCCGCCTCGGGCCGCGCGGCACGCAGGGGGAGCGGCTCGCCGTGCATCCGCACGGTCACGGGGCCGTCCGCGTTCACTTCGGCCACCCAGGGCGGCAGGCGCGTGGTCACGTCCAGCAGTGCAAAGAGCGGCGGGAACAGCAGCGCCATCTCCGCCGCCCAGGCGGGCCGCATCCTGAGCGTGCCCAGCAGGGCGGCGGCCTCTTCGGGGTGGCCCTGCCGCCGCCGCAATTCCGCGCGCAGGACCCCGGCGAGGCGCAGATCATCACGCACCACCTGACCGGCGCGGGCCAGGGCCGCCTGCGCTCCCTCCTCGTCGTTCAGCAGG
Organism: Deinococcus metallilatus; assembly: GCF_004758605.1. Lineage (NCBI taxonomy): Bacteria > Thermotogati > Deinococcota > Deinococci > Deinococcales > Deinococcaceae > Deinococcus > Deinococcus metallilatus. The sequence continues at coordinate 784,103 of NZ_CP038510.1, read as the reverse complement.
AGCCGGACAGCGGCGATCTCCACGAAGACGCGGTGGTTTCCGGCCTCCGGGTCCAGAATCCCGGCCTGCCCCGCCGCGTCGTACAGCACCGTCAGCGCCTCGTCCGGCCTGCCCCACAGGGCGAGCGTGCGCGCCTCGCCCAGCAGGGCCACCACCCGGTCTTCTGTCCCCACGGCCAGGCGGCCCGCCTCCCGAAAGGCCCAGCGTGCCCGGGGAAACTCGCCGTGCGCGCGGTAGATGCCGCCCAGGCCCAGGTGCACCGTCATCAGATGCTGTCCGGTCGCCTCCTTGCCCGCCGCCTTCTGGGCCTGCTTGAGCGCCCGCTCCGCCCCCACCAGGTCGCCCAGCCGCAGACAGGTGATGCCCAGACTCGACCACGCGAAGGCCAGGCCCCACATGTCGCCCACCAGTTCCACCGCCGCCTGGGCAAATTCGGGCCGGGCTGCCACGTCATCCTCCGCCCAGGCGAGGGCCACCGCGTAATCCAGCCGCACCAGCGCGCGGTCGCGCCCCCGGGCGACGTGCAGGGCCGACGTGTACGCCTCCCGCCATCCCTCTGACCCGGAGCGCAGGAGCGCCTGTGCCCGGAAACGCGCGGCCACGGCGGGGTCCGGGCCCGCCAGTCCCACCCCGGCCAGTGCGAGCGCCTCGGTCCAGCGTCCCCCGGCGCAGGCCAGGAAGGCCCCGAACGCCTCCACGCCATCTGCTCCCTCCGTCAGCAGTTCGCGCATCAGGGGCACGTCGCCCGCCCGGTAAGCGGCCCAGGCCAGGGAACGGCGCCACCCCGGTTCACGCCACAGGGAACGTGGAACCTCGCGCGCCACGTTTCCCAGCAGTGTTCCGTCCTGTCTCGACCGTGCGCCCCGCGCGCCCGCCAGAAGGTGCAGGCGGGCCGCCTCCCACGCCTCCACGGTCAGCAGGCCCTGGATGTGCCGGACCATCTCGGGCATTTTCACGGCGCGTTCTCCCACCCGCAGACCGGCACCGCATCCGCCGCTTCCGACCCTGCTCCATCCCGCACCCCACGATTGTAGAAGTCGGCGGGAGCGACATGTCCCCGCCGACCTCGACCCAGGAGCCGCCTATCCGCCGATGGGCCAGACCACCTCGTTCAGCGGGGTTACCCCCGTGTTCGCCCCGGAGGTATCCGCCGCCCAGGCACCCGTTCCACCCCACAGCAACAGCAAGCTCAACAACAGGTTTCGCATTCATTCCTCCCTATCCCCAGGCACGGAAAAACCGCGTTGGGACGCACTTGAACGCGGCCATCGCGTTCTGTCGGGGAGAATGCGGGGCCAGCCCGACACTGGCTGACGGGAGGAAAAACAGGGCGCGAACCTCCTGCTCCGTGGAGATCAGGGGAGGTTCGCGTGATGTGGCAGAAGTCCTGCTGGACGCCCGAGAGGCGATTGTGGCTCTGCGGTCAGGTCGGCAGGAAGGTCAGTGGCCCTTGTGGTTCGCGCCGTCCAACGTCAACCTTGCGTGTTGCACGAAAAGCGGGCACACTACCGTTGCAGCCTGCCTTTAGGTGGGCTGAGGATTGAAACTTCGTCCTGATCGAGGTTCGCGGCGCTCTCTTCCAGTTGCAGCCTGCCTTTAGGTGGGCTGAGGATTGAAACCTTCCCGCCCGTGGTGTGCAGGTGGGCGCGGTTCACGTTGCAGCCTGCCTTTAGGTGGGCTGAGGATTGAAACTAGGTAGTCTCCCGGCGTGTACAGGTGCCCGGAAGGTTGCAGCCTGCCTTTAGGTGGGCTGAGGATTGAAACCGGCGCAGGCCAGAGCGGGGGACCAGGGAAGCTGGGGTTGCAGCCTGCCTTTAGGTGGGCTGAGGATTGAAACGCGCCCCGCCTCCAGCAGAAACAGGCGGCCCGGGGTTGCAGCCTGCCTTTAGGTGGGCTGAGGATTGAAACTTGGGCGTGTTCGGCGGCGTGGTAGGGCTTGCACGTTGCAGCCTGCCTTTAGGTGGGCTGAGGATTGAAACCGGCACATACAGGAACACGCGCGGCACGCCCGGCACGTTGCAGCCTGCCTTTAGGTGGGCTGAGGATTGAAACCGCAAACAATTACTCGGCCTTCCGCTGATCCCCGGTTGCAGCCTGCCTTTAGGTGGGCTGAGGATTGAAACTGGTAGGCGCCGAGCTGCGCCTGATAAATCGCCGTTGCAGCCTGCCTTTAGGTGGGCTGAGGATTGAAACGGGTGGATCGACAACCCGACCAACTCCAGCCGGGTTGCAGCCTGCCTTTAGGTGGGCTGAGGATTGAAACCCGAACAGTGCCCGTTCCAGCTCCACTCGCAGACGTTGCAGCCTGCCTTTAGGTGGGCTGAGGATTGAAACGTGGGCTGATTCTCCACGTAGTCGCTGAACCACAGTTGCAGCCTGCCTTTAGGTGGGCTGAGGATTGAAACCGAACTCACGCCGGACGACGGGGAAGCATACGACTACGTTGCAGCCTGCCTTTAGGTGGGCTGAGGATTGAAACTGCTTCGGGACGGCGCTTCTCGCCTCGGTGGTGTTGCAGCCTGCCTTTAGGTGGGCTGAGGATTGAAACATGGGCGTTCTGTGCGGCCTGTTTCGCGGCGGCATTGTTGCAGCCTGCCTTTAGGTGGGCTGAGGATTGAAACGCCTCAAGAATCATGCCCGCCAGGGTGCAGCCGCGTTGCAGCCTGCCTTTAGGTGGGCTGAGGATTGAAACCTGCTGGCCCTGACGCCCGACCCGCAGCCCCTCCCCGTTGCAGCCTGCCTTTAGGTGGGCTGAGGATTGAAACAGTGCGAGCGCGGCAATGGCAATCTTCCCTGTCCTGGTTGCAGCCTGCCTTTAGGTGGGCTGAGGATTGAAACGCCGTGGACCTCCACCCGGAAGGGGCCGGGCCCGTTGCAGCCTGCCTTTAGGTGGGCTGAGGATTGAAACGCCCCTGGCGGACGTGAACGCCAACAACCGCGGTTGCAGCCTGCCTTTAGGTGGGCTGAGGATTGAAACGCCGCACGCTGCGCCCGTCGCTCAGCTTGAGGTTGTTGCAGCCTGCCTTTAGGTGGGCTGAGGATTGAAACACGTTAGAAAGGTAGGTTGCAATTTGTTTCACGTGGTTGCAGCCTGCCTTTAGGTGGGCTGAGGATTGAAACCTCCGGGCACGGCTCCGCGAATTCCACGTCCAGCGTTGCAGCCTGCCTTTAGGTGGGCTGAGGATTGAAACATGAGCAACACGCACCGTGTCAACGCCAAACCGAGTTGCAGCCTGCCTTTAGGTGGCTGAGGATTGAAACCCCTGCCTCCATGGCGAGTGGCCGCCGGAGGCTCCCGTTGCGGCCTGCCCGCAGCAAGCTCCAGGCTGAAACTTAACAGAACAGCAATGCTAGACGGCTTTTCCCTCAACTCCTGAGCGGCGCGGGGCGGCACCATGACCTATGGTTCTCCGCGCCTTTGCTGCATGGCCGCTGGCGCTGTTGCTCCTGGCGGGCCTCGGGGGTGCCCTGCCCGCCAGTATCACCCTCAAGAACATCCGCCACGAACCCCAGGGACCGGACAACTGCGCGCCGGTCACGGCGCTCACGGTGCTGGGCTACTACGGCACGCGGGTGACGCAGGCCCAGGCGGCCCGTGCGCTGAAGGACGGGCCGCGTGATCCTCAGGTCACCAGTCTGGAACTCGCCGCCTATCTGGGCCGCTTCGGGTTGCGGAGCGTGATCCGGTACGCGGGGACGCCTGACCTGCTGCGGGACCTGCTGGCGCGGGGGATTCCGGTGGTCCTGCAACAGCGCCTGCGGTCAGGCAGCAATGTGGCCCACTTTCGCACCGTGTACGGGTACCGGGGAGGAGAATTCCTGATCAGTGACCCTCTTCGCGGCGCCAGGTTGTGGCTCAGCGAGGCCGAGTTGATGGACCTGTGGCACTTCTACAACGGTGAATATCTGGTCGCCTATCCCCCCGCGCGGGAAGGCGACGTGCGCGCGGCCCTGGGCGAGGACTACCGGGTGGCGGCCAACTGGCAGCGGCTCAAGAGCATCGAGGAGCAGAACGTCAGGGCGCAGCCGGGCGACCCCTACAACTGGTGGGGGCTGGGCAAGGCGAACTTACGGCTGGGTAACGTCGGGGCGGCGGCGGACAATTTCGACCGCGCGGTGGCGCTCGGCGTGCCGACGCTGTACTTCCTGTACCGGCAGGAGGCGTTCGAGGCCTGGACCCGGGCGGGAGAGCACCGCAAGACGCTCGACTTCGCGCAGCGGGCACTCCAGACAGACCCGGCCAGCAAGGAACTCCTGCGGTTTCGCAACCTGGCCCGCGACGCGCTGTCGGGGTGACGGCGGGCTTCAGCCGGGCAGCGTGAAGCTGAAGGTCGCGCCCTCACCGGGCTGTCCCTCGGCCCAGACCCGCCCGCCGTGCCGCTCCACGATGCGCTCCACGCTGGCGAGGCCCACGCCGTCGCCCTCGAATTCCTGCGCGCTGTGCAGCCGCCCGAAGACCTCGAACAGCTTGTCGCGGAAGGCGGGATCGAAGCCCACGCCGTTGTCGCGGACGTGGATGACGTGGTCATGGCCGGACGTTTCGGCCCAGACCTCGATGACGGCCCGCTCGCGGGTTCTCGAATACTTCACGGCGTTGCCCAACAGGTTCTGGAAGACCTGCCGCAGCAGGGCCGCGCTGCCCCGGACCACCGGGAGCGGCCCCACCCGCCAGTCGATCTGCCGCTCGCCCAGCTCGGGGGCGAGTTCGGCCCGCACCGTGTCCACCAGCTCATTCAGCGCCACGTCCGCCTTCTGCACCTCGCCCGTCCCCAGGCGCGCGAAGGTCAGCAGGCTGTCGATCAGCGCGTTCATGCGCGCCGTGCTCTGCTCGATCACGTCCACGTACTTCAGGGCGCGGGGGTTGTCCGGCACCGCGCGGCGCAGCAGGCCCGCAAAGCTGCCCATATGGCGCACGGGCGCGCGCAGGTCGTGGGAGACGCTGGAGGCGAAGGCTTCCAGGTCACGGTTGGCCTGTTCCAATTGCCGCTGTTTGGTCGCCAGCGTCCGGGCACTCTCGGCCCGCTCGGTCGCCAAGCTCAGGGCGCGGCCCACCGCGCGGAAGACGGCGCGGTCGCGCTCGCTCCAGCGGGTCTTCTCGCGCAGGCCCGCCGCGAGCTGGCCGACGGTCTGCCCCTGCACCACCACCGGGTAGACGGCAATGGCGCCGTACTCGGGTGTATGCGGGGCCAGCAGGTGACCCGAGGACCGCCAACGGTCCACGAACAGGGCCTCGTGGGAGGTGGCGGGCTGGGCGAACAGCGGCAGGTCGGCCGGGAAGCCCGCCTGGGCCGCTGCCAGCGTTCCCACTTCCATGTCGCCGTCCCAGGGCCCCTGTTTCCAGAGGTCGCCGTCGAGGGCGTAGTACCCGGTGCTGCCGTCGCCCAGCGCGCGGTGCAGGACGCTGGTGGCCGCCTGGGTCAGCACCGCCAGGTCCGTCTCGCGGCCCACCAGCTCAGTGAAGTTGGCGAACACCTGGAGGGCGGCGGTTTCGGCCGCCAGGTCCTCGTTGCGCTGGACCAGTTCGCGGGTGCGCCCCTCCACCCGCTGCTCCAGGGTGGCCCGCAACTCGCGCAGCTCGGTCACGTCCACCCCGGTCACCACGGCGAGGGCCGGGTCGCCGCTCCCACCGTCCCGGACCAGGGCCGAGGAATACTGCACGAAGCCGCGCGTGCCGTCCCCGCGCTGCATCTCGATCTCCTCGTTCTCGACGCGCTCGCCGGTCAGGACGGTGCGGGCCAGCGGCCACTCGTGGGCCTGGTAGGGGCGGCCGTCCGGGTGAAAACCCAGATACTCGTCATAGTGGTCCACGCTCGCGCTGAGCCGCGAGGGCGCGCGCAGGATGCGCTCGATGGCCCCGTTCCCGGCGATGATGCGCCCGCCCGGCACCTCCGCGATCCAGATGGCGGCGGGCATCTGATCGAGGATGGCCGAGAGGCGCGCGCGTTCCCGCCCCAGCGCGGCCAGGGCCTGCGCACCCGCCTCGGCGGCCTGAAGCCGTTCCAGGGCCTGCCCGAGCTGGGCCGCGAGCGTCCGCAGCGTCTCCCGCGTTGCCTCGTCAGGCGTCCGGCCCGCCCCGAAGATCAGGGTCAACACGCCCCAGGGCTCTTCGCCTGTGCCGACCGCTACAGCAGCCAACGTCCCAGCCGGTGTGCCCGGGGAAGGGCTCAGGAAGACCTCCTCCCGGCGGCTCAGCGCGTCCGTGACCGGCCTTACCCCGTTCGCCAGCCCCTCCGGCGGCAGTTCACCGAGGGTGTCCCGCTGAATCAGCCCGGTACCGTCCCCGCCGAGTTGCCAGAGCGCACCGCCCGCCGCCCCCAGCGCCGTCTGCCCGAAGGCCAGGGCCGCCCGGATCGCCTCCGGCTGACTGCTGGCCGAGGCAAGGGCGCGCGTCACGTTCAGCAGCGCCTCTGGGCCTGCCTCCCCCGGCTGGCAGGCCGCCAGCTTGCAGACCTGCACCGCGATCCCGTCCCGGTAGGGAAAGGCACGTACCTCTGCCGGGCCGCCCCGCGCCGCGTCCGCCAGCCCGAACTGCCGTTCCTGCCGGGTGGCCATCACCCAGCGGCATTCGGCGTCGAGGGCGCTGTCCTGTCCCTGGGGGCAGCAGTCCCAGAGCACGCACCCCAGCACCTCGGCGGGGGCTGCACCCAGCAGATCGGCGGCCTGACAGTTGAGGTAAGTCAGGCGCCAGCCCGCGTCCACGGTGAACAGCGGGTCGGGGAGGCCGTCAAGGAGGGCAGAGAGGTCGAGGGGAGTGGGGAGGGAAGGTTCTCGGTTCACGCTGAGCCTGGGCAGCATCCTAAGGCCGAGCTGGGCGGAACGGGCGGCCTTCCCACATCGCTCAATAAAACGTTAAGGGAACGGGGGCAGTCGCCCGCCGTGTCCGCCTGCATTCAGGCACGCCGGGACCGGTGCCAGAGGGCCGCGGCCAGCCCGGCGCCGAGCAGGCCCGCGCCGAGCAGCTTGCGGTGCGTGGCCGCCTCGGTGTATACGCTGACCGGCTGCACCACGCCGGGATAATCGCCGCGTTCCTCCAGCCGCTCGGAGGGGTGATAGAGGATATTCCGCTCCGGAGGCAGCGGCGGCCTGTCGCTGAGGGTGCGGGGGATGGCTGCCGCCGCCAGCGCCTTTTCGGTGGCGTGCGGGGCGAACTCGCCGGAGGCCGCGATGCCTTTGGCCCCGCCGCCCACGTACGTCTCCCGGGTGGGCGTGGCCGCGGCGTGCAGGACCGCCCGCGCGACCGTTTCCGGCGCGTAGACCGGCGGCACGTGCTGCGGCTCGGTGGGCAGGTAGCTGCGGGCGTTCAGCGGAAAGGGCGTGTCGATGGGGCCGGGCTTGATCAGCGTCACCGCGATGGGCACGCCGTCATGCTCCAGTTCCATCCGCAGGCCGTCGGTAAAGCCCTTCACGGCGTGCTTGGAGGCGGAATACAGGCTTTGCAGCGGCACGGTCTGCTCGGAGGTCACGCTGCCCATGTTGATCAGCGCGCCGCCCCGCTCCCGCATCAGGGCGACCGCCGCGCGCGAGCCGTACACGATGCCCCAGAAATTGATGTCGAACAGGCGGCGCATGTCCTCGACCGAGGATTCCAGCAGCGTGCCGTACATGCCGACGCCCGCGTTGTTCACCCAGGTGTCGCAGCCGCCGTAGGTCGCGCGGGCCAGTTCCGCCAGCTTCTGTACGTCCTCCTCGCGGCTCACGTCGCAGACGGCGAACACCGCCTGGCCGCCGCCGTCCACGAGTTCCTGTGTCAGTTGCCGCAGGGCGTTCTCGCTGCGCGCGGCCAGCACCAGCCGCACGCCCTGCTTCGCGGCCATCCGCGCCGTGGTGAGGCCGATCCCGCTGGATGCCCCGGTAAGCACCATGACCTGCTCGTCGAGTGGTTTGAGTTTCAAGGTTGCCTCCTCATTCAGTGTGGTGGCCCGTGTGGCCGGATTTGTCGCGATTCCGGTAAAGCCCCGCGAGCCTCAACCCTTCATCAAGGGGGCGCGACATCACCCGCACGAACTCCCACTCGGCCCGGGTGGAGATGACCGACAGCAGGAGGCCGCCTCTCAAGATCGGCACAGGTGCGGGGCGGGGAGAACCCCACGTCCGCTTCAGTCGTCGGCGGCGCTGGGGACGGGGGCGGCCTGCTGCATGGCGGCCTGCATGGCCTGCCAGGTCCGGTCCCAGGACTGCCGGGCCAGGAACTCGTCGCTGCGGCGCTGCCGGGACCGGGCGACCGCGCTGTCCCGTTCGGACAGGGCCAGCTCGATGGCGGCCTCGAATCCGTCCGCGTCATGCGCGATACTCACCAGCCGCTGGTCGCCGTAGGGCCGGACCACGTCGCGGATACCGCTGGACACCACCGGCAGCCCCGCCGCGAGATACTCCGGCGTCTTGGTGGGGGAGATGAACTCGGTCGCCTCGTTGCGGGCGAAGGGGAGCAGTGCTGCGTCCCAGTGGCCCAGGTAGTCGGGCAGGGCCGCGTAGGGCTTGAGGCCCAGGTAATGCAGGTTCTCGCCCCGGGGGAGCTGCTGCGGGTCGATCTTGGCCAGTGGCCCGACCAGCACGAACTGCCACTCCGGCCGTCGCCGGGCCAGCGTGGTCAGCAGTTCCAGGTCCATCCGTTCGTCGATCACGCCCGCGAAGCCCAGCCGGGGCCGGGGGATATCGCGCTGGTCCTGGGGATCAGGGCCGGGGGTGCGGGCGCGGGCGAAATGCGCGTGGTCCACGCTGGAGGGAAAGCAGTGGACATTCCGGTGGCGCTCCCGCTTGGCCTCGAACAGCCGCTGGCCGCCGGTGAACACCACGTCGGCCCGCCGGAGCAGGCTCTGCTCGTAGGCCAGCAGCTCCGCCGGGGCGCCCCGGAACTTCGACAGTTCGTCCATGCAGTCGTACAGGGTCAGGCGTGGATGCAGGCCCGCCGTGATGGGCAGCGCCATCGGGGTATAGAACCACAGGTCGTACTCGTTCAGGCCCTCGGCACGGACGAACTGGGTGAGCAGCCGGGCCAGGGTGGCCTGCACCGCCCCCGCGTCCTGGCCCGCCGCGAGGTGCGGCACGCAGACCTTCACGCCCTCGGCGGTCGTCCGGCACGCCAGGTGATCGGCGTGGGGGTCCGCGCCCTCCGTGAACACCGGCTCTTCCACGTAATACACCGGCCGGGTCCGCGCCGCGCGGGTCATCAGATGCTGGGGACGCTGAAACACGAAATCCCATCTCAGGTGCGCCACGCAGATCAAGGCGGGTCCTGCGGCCACTGCTGTCTCCATCGCTGCTTCTGTCATCTCGGCCTCCCACCGGCGTCTTCAGAACGTGGTGTCAGAAAAAACGACCGTGCTGCCCGGACCCTGAAGGGCGGGGTCACGCGCATCCGGTCTGGTTCCCCGGGAGCCTGCCCAGGGCTTCGGATTCCCTACGAGGCTTTGCCGGAGCGGCCGTTATGAGACGCCTGTCCGCCCTTGCGGCCCGCCTCCCGCGCTTCCTCGGAGGTGAACTGGTGGGCGTTGCCGCTGCGGTGCGCCGCCCGGCCTCCCTGGCTGGCGATCTCGCGTTGCCGGGCGGGGTCCATCGCCGCAAAGCCCCGCTTGCCGCCGTTTCCGTTGGTTCCCGTCAAGGTCTATCCCCTCTCCACTCCTGCCCACAGGCAGCCTTCGGATGATGTCCCATACAAGAAATTTGTATCGGTTGACACTCCAGATTCTGGAGGTCAGCTCATCCATTCGCCGCAGAAAGGTGTGAACCCTGCCGGGCCCAAACTGTCGACCTTGCGAGAGGCAGGTGAAGCGCCCTTCATCTGCTTCACAGGCAAGGCCTCGGCTCTGGGAACTGAGCTTCTCCCACCCGGAGAGAGGGACCGCTGCCGCTCGCCCTATCCCAGCAGGAGCTGGCCGCTGGCTGCGAGGAGGCTCCGCGCTTCCTCCAGCACCTGCTCGGGCGTCACGTCGTCCACGAAGGAGCAGCAGTGGTCGCAGCGGTCCTCCATACAGTTCACGCCGCACTCGGGGCAGTTCAGCCGCCAGGACAGGACGGGGCGGTGACGGGTCCGGCTGAGGGTCCCGGCGTTGATGGCGTTCCCGCACCAGTAGATGCCCACCGTACTGGCACCGACCGCCGCGCCCAGGTGGAGCGGCCCGGAGTCGTTGGACACCACCAGGGTGCAGCGGGACAGCAGGCCCGCCAGGCCGCCGATGCTCAGGCGTCCGCAGGTGTTCACCGCCGCCTCCCGCGCCGGACCGGACAGGGCCGCCAGCACGCCGTCCACCAGATGCGCCTCGTCCCCAGCTCCGGTCAGGACGATGCGGGCGCCCGCCGCAGCCAGCGCGTCCGCGACCCGAGCGAAGTGGGCGGGACTCCAGCGGCGCCGGGGGTCCCCCGCCCCGGGGTGGAGGGCCACCAGGGGTCGGTCGTCCTCCGGCACGGCGCCCCCGGCCTCCGCCAGATCGTCCGCCGTCACCTGCAAGCGGGGTTCCAGCGTCACGGCGGGCGCTCCCGCCAGGGCCATCACCTCCAGGCACCGCATGATCTCGTGCTGCCAGTACACGTAGGGCACGGTCCGGTCGAGCGCAGGCGCGTCGGGGGTCCGCAGGCCGACGGTCGCGCGGGCGCCCAGGCGCAGCGTGAAGGGGTTGGAGTACCGGCCGCCGCCGTGGAGCTGCACCGCCAGGTCGAACTGCTCGTCCCGCATCCGCGCGAAGAATGCGTCCAGTTCCGCCGGGTCCTCGTCCGCCTTCCCGTCGCGCCCGACGTACACCCCCTGGCTGGGCGGTACCGCGATCACCCGGTCCAGCGGGCCGGGCCTCCCCTGGAGGAAGCGGGCGTGCCAGGGCTGCCCGAGCAGCACCACCTCCGCCGCCGGGTAGGCCGCACGCAGGGCCTCCAGGGCGGGGAGCGAGAACATGAAGTCTCCCAGCGCGTTGGCCCGCAGCACCGCGACCCTGCGGACCCCTTCAAAGCGGGGGCCGAGCTTCAAGCGTTCGCCCCGTTCAGGCTGTTCTGGAGTGCCCGCCAACCGTCCGTCATGAAGCCTCCCCGCGCGGCTTTGCGTGTCGCCCTCCCAGTCATGTGCCGGATTCTATCGGCGCCCCTGCTGGCCGCCCCCGATCATGGAGAAGAGCTGAACGGCCTGCCTGGCTGGCACTTCAGGTCACTGCCCCGACTGGCGGCGGGAGGCTTTCCGCAGTTCCAGGCCGACGGGGACCAGACTCAGGACGAGGACGATGCCCACCACCAGCAGGATGTAGCGGTCGAGGTGCGGGATCAGGCTGCCCAGCCAGTACCCGAGCAGCGGCACCGACACGGCCCAGAGCAGCCCACCGACCACGTTGTAGACCATGAAGCGGGCGAAGGGCATCTTCCCCACGCCCGCCATCGGCGGCGCGACGGTCCGCACGACCGGCACGAAGCGGGCCAGGATCAGGGCCAGGCCGCCGTATCGCTCGAAGAACGCCTGGGTCCGCTCGACGTATTCGGGACGGAAAAAGCGGCTGTTCTGGCGACTGAACACCCCGGGACCGTACCGGCGGCCGATGTGGTACCCCACGCCGTTCCCGATGATCGCGCCCAGCGCCACCGCCAGCATGACGCCCGGCAGATGCAGGCTGCCCTGCTGCGCCAGGATGCCCGCCGTAATCAGCAGACTGTCCCCCGGCAGGAAAAAGCCCAGCAGCAGCCCGGTTTCCGCGAAGACGATGGCAAAGATACCCAGGTAGGAGGCGCTGAGCAGGAGCTGGGTCAGGTCGAACATGGGTGCAGCCTAGAGTGTCCGGGTATAGGAAGGGTATAGGAATGCGGAAAGCACCGGCCGCGCTTGCCGGGGGCCTGCGGAATGCGGGTCATCCTCGACGAGGAGGAGTCTCATGTCGGCTGCCCTGCTGAAGGCCGTCCCTTAAAGGGCTGAAGCAGGCTATAGACGCCCAGCACCCAGGCCAGCCCACTCAGCCACCCCGCCAGCACATCCGTCGGATAATGCACCCCCAGATAAAGTCTGGAGAAGCCCACCAGCCCACTGAACAGCACCCCCAGCACCACCACCAACCAGCGGTACGGGGTCCGCCAGCTGAACAGAATCAGTGCCGTCACAAAGGCCGCGCTGTACATGCTGTGTCCACTGGGAAACCCGTAGTCCTGTTCCTGCACCAGTCTCGGCCACAACTCCGGGCGGGGTCGCTGAAAGATCAACTTCATGATCAGGTCCAGCACGGCCGCACCCGCCACACTCAACCCCCAGAAGAGGGCCAGGGAACGCTTTTTCAGCCATAGGAACAGCAGGAGCAGGGCGCTGAGGGGGGCGATGACGCTGACGCCGCCGAGGGTGGTGAACAGCAGGGCGAGGTGGTCGAGGCTGGGGGAGGCGTGGCGGTGGAGGGCGAGGAGGAAGGGGGTTTCGAAGGCGAAGCGCTGCTTTTCGAGGACGTCTTCGGCGATGAAGCCGACGATCAACAACGGGAGGAGGATACCGAGGAAGAGGCGCAGCAGGGCAAGGGGGCGAACCGAACGGCGGTGAGACAGCAGGGTGCTCATGCCCTCAGCCTGCCCCCAATAGGTATAGCCTCGGTATACCCCGCAGGGCCGGGAGACGCCGCAGGACGCTGTTTCAGCCCCGACGGCAGCTCCGCCTGCCGGGCAGGTCAACCTGACGCTCACAACTCTCCCGGCACCCTGGCAAGTTCGCGGATGAACCGCAGGATGTCCAGTGAATGCTGACCATGACGTTTTTCTCGGCTCCCGGCAGGGTTGCCAATGCCTTTATACTGGCTTGTCTGATGACAATGTTCGCCCTGAATCTCCCTTCCCGCTCGGCTGGGAGGCGCGCCCCCGGCGGCGTTCCGTGCGGGGTGGAGATGGTTCCTGGCGCTGCCGGGCCCCGTGCTGGTCTGCGGGGGAGGTAGCGTGGAGAGGAGAAGTCGGTGTGATGATCACTCTGCTCCGTAAAATGCTCCTCATGCTGCTGCCCCTGAGCCTCACGGCGGGCGGTACGGTCTTATCTGAGGGCGTGCCCACGCTGCGCCCGTTTTCGCACCTGTTCGTTATCGTGCTGGAAAATCACAGTTACAGCACGGTGATTGGCAATTCCAACCTGCCGACCCTGAATGGCCTGGCGAGTCAGTACGGGCTGGCCACCAACTTCACGGGCGTGACCCACCCCAGCCTGCCCAACTACGTCGCCATGCTGATGGGGAGCACGTTTGGCAGCCACAGCGACGATCCGGGCCAGCGTTTTGCCGGGGACCATCTGGCGCTGCAACTGGAGCGCGCGGGCAGAAGCTGGCGGGGCTACTTCCAGGGACTGCCGGAGCTGGGCTGGGACGGGCCTTACGCCGGGCTGTACGCCAAGAAGCACAACCCCTTCATGCTCGCGGCCGACATTGCCAGTAATCCCCAGCGGAGCGCCAACGTGGTGCCGCTCGACCGGCTCAGCGACGACCTGCGTGCGGGCAAGGCCCCGGACTTCGCGCTGATCGTGCCGGACGTGTGCCACGACATGCACGGCGCCCCCGAGTGCCCCGTAAAGGCCACTCTGGACCGGGACGGAGACGCATTTGTGCGGACCTGGACCGACAAGATCATGTCTTCGGCCGCCTGGCAGGGCAACGCCGCAGTGGTCATCACCTTCGACGAGGGGAATGTGGAAGGGAAGGGGGGCAACGACGAGGCGACCGGTGGCGGGCGGATCGCGACCATCGTGGTGACCCGCGAAGGGCCGCGGGCGGCGAAGTCGAACGCGCCGTACAACCACTACGCCCTGCTGCGGACCTTTGAGGACGCCTGGGGCCTGCCGCCCCTGCGCGAAGCGGCGCAGGCCAAGCCCATGACCGATCTGTTCGTGCGCTGAGCTTGGGTCGGCGCGGGAGGTTCTGCCGCTGACCGGGTGCCCTCTGGCGGACTGGCCCAAGGCGGCGGTGAGCTGGCGGGGACGCTTGGCCTGAGAAGGGCTTCCCTGCGGGTCATGACCTCTGAGCGGCTGGGGTGCTGCCCTAATAGGGCAGTTGAGTTGGAAGGCGTTCCCCCCACCCCCCGCCGGGGGCAGGGGGAGCTTTCCGCTGCGCTCGGCAAAGGGAGACTCGTTGAGCGGCGGCTTTGTGTTGGGCGGTAGCGGTTCCTGCCTGGAACGTGTTGATCTCCACTGGGCGGCTGCGGGCCTGCGGCCCGAAAGCTCCTCTGCTCTGCCTGTCCATTTGAAAGGTGGAACCTGGCCGTCGCCTCCAGAATTTTGAAAAGACAAAAGACAGGGGGCTTCAGCTTTGGCTGGGGTCAAGGCGGCTCGGGTTTGTTGCTCCTCCCCCCTTGCGGGGGAGGCTGGGAGGGGGTAAACAGGCTTGGCATCCCAGCCCCACGTTTCCTCAACTCCCCGATATTCCAATCCAGAGTTTCGCGTCAGTCCTAAGGACAAAAGACAGGAGAGCTTCAGCCTGGGGCAGCGTCGGGCATGAAAGCGTCACACGGACGGGAGCTTCAGGCCGCCAGCGGCGCATTCACTTCAGGCCTGTGCTTCGCTGGCTCCAGTACGCGCGGGAGGTCGCTCAGCTTCGGGGTTGTGCCTCCAGCACCAGTTCGGCCAGCGCCAGCGCCGCCGGGTCGGGTGGGCCTTCCTCCCAGGTCAGTTGCAGTGGTTGCTGCGGGTAGTCGTGCGCGTGTTGCTGCTGGTAGGCCGCGATGGCCTGCCGGATTGCGTCCGGGCGCTGCTGGGCGGCGAGGGCCAGCGCCTCGGCGGCCTGCACGCGCGTGGGATCGTCGTCCGGCACGTGCCACACGGGGTGCTGCTGCCCGGCCTGGGGCGGCGTGACCTGAAGCGGCAGAGCCCGCGTGACCAGACGGCTGATCTCATCCGCAGTGTTCGTCATGGCCCATCCTATACCGGCGGTCCCGGCCTCAGCCAATCCGCCCCGTGCGATGCTGGGGACATGATCGCCCTTGTCGCGCAAGCCACGCCGCCTCGCTCCAGGTGGCCGTGAAGCTCGCCACCTGGAATGTCAATTCGCTGGGGGTCCGTCTGCCGCAGGTGCTGGCCTGGCTGGAGGCGCACCGGCCGGACGTGCTCGCCCTTCAGGAAACCAAGATGGTGGACGAGCGGTTTCCGGTGCAGGCCCTGGCCGAGCTGGGCTATACCGCTGCCTACGCCGGGCAGAAGACGTACAACGGGGTGGCGATCCTGGCACGGGGGCCGCTGGAGGCGGTGCGGGTGGGCATTCCGGGCCTGGAAGACGAGCAGCGGCGGGTGGTGGCGGCCACCCTGGGCGGCGTGCGCGTGATCTGCCTGTACGTTCCCAACGGGCAGGCGGTCGGCTCCGAGAAATACCGCTACAAGCTGGCGTGGCTGGACGCCGCCCGGGCCTGGCTGGAGGCCGAACTCGCGGCGCACGAGCGGCTGGTGGTGATGGGAGATTTCAACGTCGCCCCCGAGGACCGCGATGTTCACGACCCGCGCCGTTGGGCGGGCCAGGTCCTCGTGAGTGCGCCCGAGCGCGCCGCGTTCCGGACCCTGCTCGACCTCGGCCTGCGGGACGCCTTCCGGCTGTTCGAGCAGCCCGGGCAGGTCTACAGTTGGTGGAACTACGGGGCGCTGGCCTTCCGGCGGAACTGGGGCCTGCGGATCGACCATCTGCTGGTTTCCCCGGCGCTGGCGGCCAAATGCCGCGCCTGCTGGGTGGACCGGGCACCCCGCGCCCACGAGCGTCCCTCCGACCACGCGCCGGTCGTGGCCGAGTTCGGGAGCTGACCTGGCAGGAGGCCGTCCGAAAGACCAGAATCAGGCCTGTCCGGCTCTCCTGGCGTTTTCGACCCTTCCGGCACTCCACGGAGGCTTCCCGATGACCACTCCCCGCGTTCCCGCTCCCACTGCCCCCGGGCCCCGGGGTGCGCCCCTGGTCGGCAATGCGTCCGATCTCAAGCGGGACCTCTACGGTGCCCTGCGCCGCGACTTTGGCCGCTACGGCGACATCGTCCGTTACCGGCTCGGGCCGCGCACCGTTCACCTGCTCTCGCATCCCGACCTCGCGCAGCAGGTGCTGGTCAATCACGCCGCCCAGCACCCCAAGATTCCCGCGGGCAATGGCCTCGGCCTGCTGCTGGGGCAGGGCCTGGTGACCAACGACGACCATTCCTCCTGGCTGAGTCAGCGCCGGATGATGCAGCCGGTCTTTCACCGCCAGCGGATCGCCGGAATGGCGGACGAGATGGCCCGGGCCGGGAGCCGGATGCTGGAACGCTGGCGCGTGCGCTACCGCCCGGGCGACACCGTGGACGTGGCCGACGAGATGATGCGCGTGACCCTCGACATCATCAACCGCACGATGTTCGGCGCGGACCTCGGACTGGAAGCGGCCCGCATCGGCCCCGCCATCGAGGAGGGCACCCGCTTCGTCAACGCCCGGTCCCAGAGTGCGGTGCGGCTCCCCATGAACTGGCCCCTCCCCGCGCAACGGCGATTCCGCGCAGCCAAGGGGATGCTCGACGGCGTGGTCGCCCGCATCATCCGTGAGCGGCGCGCGGCCGGGCGGGGGCGCGGCGACCTGCTCGACATGCTCATGGAGGCCCAGGACGCCGATACGGGCGAGCGCATGACCGATCGGCAACTCCACGACGAGGTCATCACCATCTTCGGCGCGGGGCACGAAACCACCGCGAACGCGCTCTCGTGGGCCTGGTTCCTGCTCGCGCGGCATCCCCGGGTTCTCGCGCGCCTTCAGGCCGAAGTGGACACGGTGCTCGGGGACCGTGAACCCGGCCTGGAGGACCTGGCGCGGCTCCCGTACGCCGGGCAGGTCTTTCAGGAGACGTTGCGGCTGTATCCCCCCGCCCCGGTCGTGTCGCCGCGCCTGGTGCTTCAGGACACCGTCCTCGGCGGCTACGCCATTCCCGCCGGTTCCAGCCTGCTGATCAGCATCGCCAACATCCACCGCCATCCCGACTTCTGGGAGAACCCAGGCGACTTCGACCCGGACCGCTGGGCCCCCGGACGCGCCGCGAAGCGTCACCGCCTGGCCTACCTGCCCTTTGGGGCGGGGCCGCGCCTGTGCATCGGCAACAACTTCGCGCTGATGGAAGGCCCGTTGCTGCTCGCCCTGACCGCCCGGCAGGCCGAATTCCGCCTCCAGCCCGGACAGGCGGTGATCCCCGAGCAGGCCGTCACCCTGCGGCCCCGGGGCGGCCTCCCCATGACCTTCCACCCGCGCCGCTGAGGCCAGAGCCCTGACGGAAAGCTCCAACCGCCCTAGACGACTCCCCGGGACACCTGGGCCAGCACGCCCACAATGGCCCCAACCCCTTCAGTTGTGAAAAAGTTCATGCTGCGACGGTGCTCACCGCATGAAGGTCGTGGCCTGCGCGGGAAGGGGAAGGCCACTTGTCTTTTCAGGGAGTCCTATGTCCGAAGTGAAGTGCTCCTGGGTCCCGGGCACGCTCGATACGCTCCACGTGGTCATCGGTGAACGGACGGCGCGGCTGAAGGTCGTCCAGTTGCGCCAGTTGTTCGGGATACAGGCGCTCAACGCCATCTATCTCCAAGGCTACTATCAGACCGTAGCCGATCAGGACATCATCGAACGCATCCTCGCGGCTTGAGGACCGGGTGGGGCCTCCGCCTCAGTGGTCGATGGGGCGCTGTTCTTTCGGCAGGCTCAGGTGGGACTTGTCCACGCCCTCGGTCGCGGGCTGGGTTCCGGGCGGTTCCTGCGCCAGCTCGCGCATCTCGCGGTCGGCGGCCTGGGAAACCTCGGGGGTCCACTGGCCATGCTGCGTCGGGGTGCCCGGTTCCTCCGCCGGGGTCTGCTCTTGGTCCTTCCTCTCACTCATGCGGCACCTCACCCGGTATTGAACGCGCCGGAGCACCAGCGTTGGCAAGAATCCTGCCGCTTCTGTGGGGGAAAAGCTTAGGACTTTTCCGGTGGCCGGATGTTTCCTGACTGGGCGGCGGGCTTTCAGCCGGGCCGCTCGGGTTTGCCGCGCTTCTCGGCATACAGCCGTTCGTCGGCCAGGCGGAACAGCGCGCCGATGCTCTCCGCCTCGGCGGCCAGGGCCGTGCCGACGCTGACGCTGGCTTCCGGGAAGCCTATCGTCTGCACCGCCGTGATCGCCCCCCTGATTCCGGTGGAGATGGCCTGCACGCGCTCGGCGGTCCCCAGGACGGCGTATTCGTCCCCGCCCAGCCGGAAGGCGACCTCCTGTGGCCCCAGCTCCGCCTGAAGGGCCTGACCGAACTGTCTGAGCAGGCGGTCCCCCGCGACGTGGCCGCGCGTGTCGTTGATCATCTTCAGCCGGTCCAGGTCCAGCAGCACCACGGCCAGCACCGCCCGTTCCTGGCTCCAGCCCTGATCGAGCGCCAGGTCGAAGGCCCGGCGGTTGGGCAGCCCGGTGAGCGTGTCCATGAACGCCGAGCGGTGCAGTTCGAGCACGACCTGGTCGGCGTACCGCAGGAGCCAGGCGAAGTACCAGCCCAGCACCAGGGTCAGCAGGGCATTCCAGATAACGCCCGCGAGCTGGGGACGCTCGAAGGGGAGGTTCAGGGCACCCAGCAGCAGGGCATATCCCAGAAAGACCACCACGCCCGGGAAGTCGAACCGCACCGCGAGTGCCACGGCGGGCAGAATCAGGGCGGCGCTGTAGCCCGCCAGGTCCGGCGAGAGGGTCCAGCCTGTGCCGTGCCGCTGGGCCAGCCAGAGCGCGACCGGAGGGAGGGCCGCGAAGAAGAGCCCCACGCCCCAGCCGGGCCGCAGGCGGTCCAGGCTCATGCTGAACAGGACGACCAGGGCATACAGGGCGTGCGGCACCAGGGCCGCGAAGTCCCGCGCGAGCAGGTGCAGCAGCAGGCTGATCAGGAAGAGCAGCCAGACGGCCCGCCAACCGTGACGCTGAAGTTGCGCCCGGGGGGTCAGCGGGACCGGGAAGGCTTGACGGATGATGCTTTTACCATACCTGTTTGCGCGCCTGCTCGCTTGCTGGAGCATGAAGGCCCTTTCCTGTCCCGCATCATCCGGTCACCGGTGAGGCAAGGGAACCCCGGGACCTGCCCCGTCCCTTGTGGAATGCTGGGCGGCACATCATGAACCCTTTCGCTTTCGCGTGTATCGCCCCACACGGCTCGGAACTTCTGGAGGCGCTGGCGGGGCCCGACCCGGCCCGGATGGCCCTCACCCGGGGCAGCTTGCATACGCTGGGGGAGCGGATGCGCGCCGCTGCTCCTGGCGCGCTCGTGGTGCTCACCCCGCACGGCACCCGCGCCGAGGGTCAGTTCACGGTGGCGGACAGCGAGCGTCTGCGCGGCACGGTGGAGGACCACGGCGCGGCCGTCACGCTGGAGCGCCGCGTGGACCGGCCCCTCGCGCGGGCCATTGCCGCAGAGGCGCTGGCGGACGGTCTGCCCGTCGCCGTGCTGAACTTCGGGACCAGCGAGGGGCCTCTGTCGTGCCTGCCCCTCGACTGGGGCGCACTGATCCCGCTGCACTTCATGCCCGACGTGCCCGTCGTCGTGATCAATCCGCCGCGCGGCCCGGACTTCACGCCGCACCTGCGCTTCGGACAGGCCCTGGCCAGGGCGGTGGCCGCCTCCGGACAGCGAGTCGGCTTGATCGCCAGTTGCGACTGGTCGCATACCCACGACAAGGACGGCCCCTACGGGTATCACCCTGCCGCCGCCCATCTCGACGCACAGGTGGCGGACTGTATCCGGCGCGGCGACCTGGAGAGCCTGGCCTCGCTTGACCCGCGGCTCGTCGAGGACGCCAAGCCCGACGGTCTGTGGCAGACGCTGGTGTTGGCAGGAGCCATCCCCTCTCCGGCACGCCGGGTGCAGCTTCTCTCTTACGAAGCGCCCACGTACTTCGGCCTTCTGTGCGCGGGCTTTTCTACCTGTCCCGAGGCGTGAGCGGCAAGCCTCCGGCTCAGGAGCCTTCCTCCACCGGCCCCTCGGGCGTGAAGAGCGACTTGTTGTCGGCGGGCGGCGGTTCGTCGTCCGTCAGGTCCAGGGGCTTGCCCGCGTCCTCACCCACGGCCTCGATCCGCAGGGCGTAGCTGGGGGCGAGGCCGTCCAGATGATCCCCCCGGACCGTCCAGTAGATGTCGCCGCGCACCTGGTTGTGGGCGTACCGCTTGGCGTCCAGCAGATCGGGAAAGTCGCGCTGGAAGTGCTCCACCGCCGCATTGCTCTGCTCCTCGATGGTCAGGCGATAAGGCATGGCTGCTCCTTTCCCCCGCATCATTTCCTGCGCGGGGCCGCCGGGTATGTGCGGCTCCTCCCCTGATCTTTAGGGTGGTCCCACCGAAGGGAAGGGCGGGCTCTTCCAGATACCCCCGTGACCAACGGCAGGCAGACCGCGTATGATGAGGCCCGTATGAAATTTTGGCTCCTTTCTGCGGCGCTGCTGGGTTCTGTCGCCAGTGCTGCGCCCCTGACCGTGACCATCCTCCACAGTGACGACCTGCACGGGCACCTCGACCCGGTCAAGGTCGGCCAGGGCACCTACGGCGGCTACGCCCGCCAGACGGCGCTGGTCCGCAAGTACGCGGCGCAGGACCCCAATCCGCTGGTGCTCTCGGGTGGCGATACCTTCCAGGGCACGCTGTTCTACAACGTCTACCAGGGCCTGGCCGACGTGCTGTTCATGAACCTCCAGGGCTATCAGGCGATGGCGGTCGGCAACCACGAGTTCGACAACGGCCCCGAGGCGCTGGCCCGCTTCGCACAGAAGGCCCAGTTCCCGCTGCTGGCCGCCAACCTCGACGTGAGCCAGGAAGCCCGCCTGAAGGACCTGATCAAGCCGTACGCGGTCCTGAACGTGGCGGGGCAGAAGGTGGGCGTAATCGGCGCGGTCACCCCCGACCTGCCCCTGATCAGCTCCCCCGGCGACAACGTGAAGATGCTGGAACTGATGCAGAGCCTGCGCGGCAGCGTGCAGGCCCTCCAGGCCCAGGGCATCAACAAGATCATCCTGCTCTCGCACCTGGGATACCCGCTGGAACAGGAAGTCGCGAAGACCGTGCCCGGCATCGACGTGATCGTGGGCGGCCACAGCCACACCCTGCTGGGCACCTTCGACAACAAGGACTTCCCGCCCTCCGAAGGTCCCTACCCCACCGTCGTGCAGAACCCCGACGGCAACAAGACGCTGCTGGTCGCCGCCTGGGAGTGGGGCAAGGTGCTGGGCCGTATCCGGGTCACCTTCAACGACGCCGGGGCTGTCGAGAGCTATGAGGGCAATCCCATCGTGGTGTCCGCCGATCTGCCCGAGGATCCCACCGCCAAGCGCATGATCGAGACGCTCAGCGTGCCGATTGCCAGCCTGCGGGCCCAGGTGATCGGCAACACCACCCAGGGCCTCAACGGCAACCGCGAGATCGTCCGCAAGCGCGAGAGCACGATGGCGAACGTGCTGGCCGACGCGGCGCTGGAAGCCGGGCAGAAGGCCGGGGCGGTCATCGCCTTTGTGAACGGCGGCGGCGTGCGCGCCAGCATCAACCCCGGTCCCATCACCTTCGAGGAAGCGATCACGGTGCAGCCCTTCGGGAATACCCTGACGGTCCTCGACCTGACCGGCGCGGAGATCAAGCAGGCGCTGGAGCACGGCGTCGCCACCTGGAGCGAGGGCAAGGGCCAGTTCCTGCATGTCAGCAAGGGCATGAGCTACACCTTCGACCTCTCCAAACCCGCCGGGAGCCGCGTCACCGCCGTCACGCTGAACGGCCAGCCCCTCGACGACAGCAAGACCTACACAGTCGCCATGAACACCTTCACGGCGACGGGCGGAGACGGCTTCGACGTGTTCAAGAACACCAAGGGCCGCCGCCTCGACACCGGCACCCTCGACATCGACATCCTGGTCAACTACTTCAGGGCCCATCCCACCGTCGATGCTCAGCCCGAGGGCCGCATCGTGATCGTCAACGAGCCGAAGTAACCCGGGGAGGTGAATAAATTTGGGGTGGCGGGTATGTCCTGCCACCCCATGTCAGTGTTGTTGCGCGGGGGCCATTCACCGCCCAGAAGCCGCCTCCCCGCTCAGGGCCGCTGCTTGGGAGGCAGGGCCGCCGTGGAGAACCAGAAGTTCTCGAAGGATTTGATGACCTCCACGAACTCGCTGATGGTGACGGGCTTGGGGATGTAGGCGTTGGCGTGCAGGTTGTAGCTGCGCCAGATGTCACTCTCGGCCCGCGAGGTGGTCAGCACCACGACCGGGATATTCCGCAGGGCGACGTCGGCCTTGAGCACGTCCAGCAGTTCCAGGCCGCTCATGCGGGGCATGTTCAGGTCGAGCAGGATCACGTCGGGGGTGGGGCTGCCCGCGTGACGGGCTTCATGCCGCAGGAACTCCAGGGCCTCGACGCCGTCCTTGGCGATGTGGAGGTGGTGGGGGAAATGCGCCTCGGCGAAGGCTTCCTCGGTGAGCATGATGTCGGCGGGATTGTCCTCGACGAGCAGGATCTGGATGGCTTTCATGGCTGGGGAGTCTCCTGGGGGCGGGCGGGGTGAAGGTGTAGGCGACCGCGAGGCTGCTGCCGGGAATTCTTCCATATCGTGCAGACGCTGGAAAACCCCGAGGTGGTGCCCGCAGGCGTGAGCGGTTCCGGCCTGAGCGCGAGGGAACCGCTCACGGGGACGCGCCCCGCCTCAGTGCGTGCCCACCAACGGCGCCTGCTGCTCCTCCGGTGAGGAACGGTCGGTCTGGAGGACCACACGGTTGCGCCCCTCGTCCTTGGCGCGGTACAGCGCCGCGTCGGCGCGGGCGGTCCAGCGGGGCAGGTCGTCGCCGGGGAGGCAGGGCGCCACACCGAAACTGGCGGTCACCTGGCCCACTCCGGGAAAGGTGTGGGCCGCCAGCCGCGTCCGCAGCCGCTCCGCGATGTCCTGTCCCTGGGAGGCGCTCACGCCGGGCAGGGTGATCAGGAATTCCTCGCCGCCCCAGCGGCCCAGGTGGTCGGTGTCCCGCAGCGCGGCGCGGATCAGGCCCCCCCCCCGGATCAGCACCTCGTCGCCCGCGTTGTGGCCGTGCGTGTCGTTGATGCGCTTGAAGTGGTCGAGGTCGAACAGGATCAGGCAGCCCACTGTGCCCCGCCCGCCCTCCTCCAGCAGCCGCTCGATGACCGGGTAGAGGGCGCGGCGGTTGGGGAGTTGCGTGAGGGGATCGGTGTTGGCGAGTTGCTCCAGCGTCAGGCGCTGGCCGCGCTCCACCAGGAAGCGTTCGCGGTACCACGCCAGGCTGTAGAGCAGCACCAGGATGGCCCCGCAGGTGAGCTGCACGCGCGCCAGTTCCGGCTGGGCGCCCAGCCCCTCGCCCCGGCTGACCAGCGCCGCCCAGGGCAGCACCACGCCCAGCCCATAGAAGGCCGCCGAGAGCCACAGCGCCTGCCGCGTGCTGAACATCAGGTAACTCAGGATCGAGACGGCGACCAGCATCCAGTACGCGCCGCTCGCCAGGCCGAGCACCTGATTATCGCGGGTCAGGAGCGACAAAAAGAGCTGGGCCAGCACCGCGACCGAGTTGACGATGAAGACCACCCGCTCCGCGACCAGCAGGGACCGGCGCTGTAGCAGCCAGACCACCGCCCAGAGGCACTGCAACAGCAGCACCGGATGCCCGTACAGCACGTAGGGATCGGGGGTCGGACGCCGGGTCTGCAAGACCCACGTCGCCACCAGGATGACGCTCCCCAGCCCCAGCGCCCAGAAGTACACCTGCCGCCGCAGGCCCTCCACTCGTGACAGCGCGTCCGGTACCGTCTCCGGCAGGCGGGGACGGGACTGACGACGGTCAGGGCGGTTCATGGATTTGCCCCGCGGACACCCGTGACTTCAGTCATGGGAGGAGCGGGGCGCAGCCCGCAGGGCTGCCTCAACGCCGATGCTGCTCGATCTGGTTTTTTCACCAGCATAAAATCTTCCTATGAGAGTCACGATCAGCGCCAAGCTGAAGCTGCGCCACACGCCGGAACAAAAGGCGATGCTGGACGCGGTGAGCCTGGCCTACCGTGACGCTCTGAACTTCGCCTCCAAAGAGGCATTCAAGCTGGACAAAACGTCCTCGGCCCCGAAGATTCACAAAGCGGCTTACGAGACGCTGCGGGAACGCTTTGGGCTGGGGGCGCAGCTTGCCTGCACCGTTGAGAGACAAGTCGCGGCCACCTACAAAGCGCAGTGGACGAAGCTGAAGCAGAACCTCAGCGCCCGCGAAAAAGGCTTCACCAAACGCCGCTACAAGGGGCTGGATTCTGCGCCCAAGTTCGTCTCCCGCACGCTGGAGTACCAGTATGGCCGCGACTACTCGTGGAAGAAGGATGGCCGGGTCAGCATTTCCACGCTTCGGGGCCGCACGGTGCTGGAGTTCGACGGCTACCAGAAGCACCTTGACGCAATCGCGGCGGGGTGCGAGATGGGGGCTGCCAAGCTCTACTACCAGAAGTCGAAGAAACAGTATTACCTCATCGTCGCCCTGAACCTTGAGCTTCCCGACCCTCGGCCAACCGATCACAAGAACGTTGTTGGTGTGGACGTGGGTCAGAGATATCACTTCGTCGCCACCGACCAGGACGGGCGTAGCCTGTTTGAGAAGGGGGCGGCCACTCGCCAGCGAAAAGACCAGTTCACTCGTACACGGAAATCCCTCCAGCGCAAAGGCACCCGATCTGCCACGCGGCGACTCGTCGCCCTGAGCAGTCGGGAAAGACGGTTCGTCGCTGATCGCAACCACGTTCTGAGTCAGATGCTCCTGACCCGCTTCCCAGGCTCGATCTTTGGCCTGGAAGACCTCACCAACATCCGCGAACGCACCGAGGGGCGACGCAGCCCGAAGGCCAGCAAAAAGGCCAAGCGGGCCAAGCGCCACCGCTCTCAGTGGTCTTTTGCGGAACTCCAAACGATGCTGGCGTACAAGGCCCCGCTGCATGTCGCTCTGGCCGTGCGGGTAGATGCCAACTACACCAGTCAGTGCTGCCCCCGATGTGGACACTGTTCCAAGGCGAACAGGCCGAACGCGGGACTGGAGTTTGTTTGTGAGGTCTGTGGTGATCAGGGTCACGCGGATCGGGTGGCGAGTGTGAATATCGGTTTGAGAACGATGCTTGTCCGGCAAGACTGGATGAGTACGGGTGCCTTATCAATGCGCCCTGATGTGTCGGACAACGAAGCCAAAGCTGCACGCCTTTCGAGGTATACGGAATTGCGGTGGAGTCCAGACGCAAACCCGCGACTTTAGTCGTGGGTCATTGATGGATTTGATGAGAGTAACAAAAGATCAGGCTGGAGAAGCGTAAATATTCCATAACAGAGCTGACTAGACGAGGTTCAACCTTTCCGACCATATGCCGGGAAGCGTGAAGAAATCCTCTAACCCGGGGGGGAAGATCGCACTCCCCGCCTGTCCGGGCCTGGCTATCGTGCAGCGATGACGAGCGGGAGGGGAAGTGTGGCGGCGTGGCCGGGCGAGGGGCGGGCAGGGCAAGGGGCGGTATCGCCGCTCTTTCGGTCGTTCTTCCAGGGCGGCTTCGAGTGTTCCTCCCACCGTCGGCCTTCCGGGAGGCGGGTGGACGTGATCGATGCGACGGGCCACGACCGCTTCGCCACGCAGGACTATGCCCGCCTGGCGGCGGCAGGGATGCAGACGGCACGCGACGGGCTGCGCTGGCACCGCATCGAGGAGCGGCCGGGCGTGTACGAGTTCGGCTCGCTGGAGCGGCAGGTGCGGGCCGCGCGGGCGGCGGGCGTCCAGGTGGTGTGGGACCTGCTGCACTACGGCACGCCCGATCACGTGGACCTGTTCGCCCCGGACTTCCCGGATGTGTTCGCCCGCTTTGCCCGCGCGGCGGCGCTCGCCCTCGCGCCCGAGACGGAGGGACCGCTGTGGCTCTGCCCGGTGAACGAGATCTCCTTCCTGTCCTGGGGTGGGGGCGAGGTCGGGTACCTCAACCCCTTCGTGCGGGGGCAGGGGGGAGTTCTCAAGGCGCAACTGGTCCGTGCGGTGATCCGGGCGATGGACGCGGTGCGCGAGGTCTGCCCGCAGGCCCGTTTTCTCCACGCCGAGCCGCTGCTGAACATCATGGCCCATCCCGGGCAGCCCACTGAGGCCGAGGCCGCCCGGCGCGAGCACGAGGCGCAGTTCGAGGCGCTGGACATGCTGGCGGGCCGCCTACGGCCGGAACTGGGCGGGGCCGAGCGGTACCTGGACGTGATCGGCCTGAACTTCTACCCCTACAACCAGTGGTGGCACCACGACCAACCCGAGAGCCGCGAGCTCGTGCCGTACGGCCACCCCGCCTACCGCCCGCTGCGCGACCTGCTGGCCGCCGTCCACGCCCGGTACGGCCGCCCGCTGCTGCTGGCCGAAACCGGCACCGAGGACGAGGAGCGCCCCGCCTGGTTCCGGATGGTGGCCCGCGAGACGCTGGCGGCCCAGGCGGCAAGCGTGCCCGTTCACGGCGTCTGCCTCTACCCCGTGGTCAACCATCCCGGCTGGGATGACGACCGCCACTGCCACAACGGTCTGTGGGATTACCCGGACGTGCGCGGCCACCGCGAGGTCTACCGGCCACTGCTGGAGGAGGTGCAGGCGGCCCGCGCGCTGCTGGAACGCCTGGAACCGGGCCAGCCTCTCCCTGGGGCGACCGCGCCCATCCCCGTTTCCTCCATACTCTGAGGGGTATCCCCGTGCCGCTCTGGTGTGGCCTCACCCGCAAAGGAGTCCCGTTTGACCACCTCCAGCCAGATCGCCAGCCCCTATGACCGTTTCCTCGCGCCGCGTCTGGAAGCGCGGGTGCCGGGCTTTGGGCGTTACCGCGACGAACTGGATGACTTCCACACCTGGGTCCTGACCGAGGTGGACGCGCAGGCGAACGCCACCGACCGGGACGCGCCGCCCCGCCTGGAAACCTACGACCGGGAGGGGCAGGTCGTGAACCGCATCGTGCTAAACGCCCCCTACGAGGCCCAGCACCGCGAGGTGTACCGGCGCGGGATCGTCGGGCGGCCCTACCGCGAGGGCGCGCCGCACCTGCTGAGTTTCGCCCTGGGCTACCTGCTCTCGCAGGCGGACATCAGCCTGCACTGCCCGGTCACGCTGACCGGGGCGGTCGCCTACGTGCTGGGCCACCACGCGCCCGCGGCCCTGCGCGAGCGGTACCTCCCCGACGTGGCCCGCATGGACGGGCACGCGAAGACGGGGGGCACCTGGGCCACCGAGCTGCACGGCGGCAGTGACGTGGGCGCGACCACCACCGAGGCCCGGCCCCAGGGCGAGCATTACACGCTGCACGGCCTGAAGTGGTTCACCAGCAATGCGAACAGCGGCCTCGCCCTCGCTACGGCCCGGCCGACCGGCGCGCCCCCCGGCTCGGCGGGCCTGGGCCTGTATCTGGTGCCCAGCCATCTGGAAGACGGTCGGGTCAACCATTACCGGGTGCGCCGCCTGAAGGACAAGCTGGGGACCCGGGGCCTCCCCACCGGCGAAATCGACCTGCTCGGCGCGCACGCCGTCGAGGTCGCGCCTCCCCCGGAAGGCTTCCGGCTGATGATGGAGGCCCTCACCTACAGCCGCGTCCACAACGCGGTGGGGGCGGCGGGGGCACAGCGCCGGGCGCTCAGCGAGGCGCTGGCTTGGGCGACGCGGCGACGCGCCTTCGGGCACGCCATCGTGCGGTACCCGATGGTGCAGGCCACGCTGGTCGAGCAGCAGGTGCGCTGGCGGGCGGGCACCCTGCTCGCCTTCGAGGCGGCCCTGGCGCTCGACGAGGCCCTGCACGACCCGGCACGGAGGACCTGGCTGCGCCTCAGCACCGCGCTGGCCAAGTACCTCACCGCCGAGGAGGCAGTCAGCGCGGCGCGGGGCACGCTGGAACTGATCGGCGGGAACGGCTATACCAGCGACTACCCCGCCGCCCGCCTGCTGCGCGACGCCCAGGTCCTCACCGTCTGGGAAGGCCCCGCGAACGTGCAGGCCCTGGAACTGCTGCGCCTGCTCGCCCCCCGCTACGGCGGCTTCGAGGTCTACGAGGCGCGCGTGCAGGCCATTCTGGCGGCCCTGCACGAATCCCTGGATGACCTGCGCATGTCCCTGACCGCCCGCCTGGCCGGGGACCGGCAGGCCCTCGCGGTGACGACTGCCAGCCCCGAGCAGGGGCAACGGTACGCCCGGCAACTCCTGCACCGCCTCGCCACCAGTCTCGCCTTCGCCCTGCTCACAGAGGACGCCGCCCGCGAGGAAGGCCGCGGTGATCCCACCTCGGCGGCAGCGGCCCGTGTCTACCAGGAGTTGCTCACGCCCCCCGCCTTCGGGGAGGAGAACTGGACAGCCCGGCAGCTTCTTCTGGACGATCTGATGCGGGAGGTCCCGGGGGCGGACTGACCGGTCTTTGTGGGGAGGGGTGTCCTTCACCGCTGAGCTATGACGCCTACTCCTCCCCGTCCCCCAGCGCCTCCACCTCCAGCGGTTCCACGTCGCCCCCGGTAAACCTCTTGCTCAGCCAGCGGTCGAAGCGGGCGAGGCCCTCGGCCTGCCGGGCGTAGGCATTTTGCAGCAGGCGCAGCCGGGCGTGGATGGTCCGCAGCCGCTCGTCCGAGAGGGAAATATCGGCCCGGGTCCAGTCGCGGCGGTAGGTGCCGTCGAGCGTGTGGGTGGCGCGGCGCAGCGTGACCATGTCGCGCACCTCGTCCAGCGGTACGCCCAGGGCGCGCAGGTCCATCACGTCCCGCAGCAGCCGCAGCGCGTAAGGACCGTACAGGGCGCGCCCCGACGCCGTGACCTGATCCGGGGTCAGCAGACCCAGTTCGGCGTAGTGCATCACCGTGCGCCGCGTCACGCCCGCTTCCCGCGCGAGTTCGGCGGTCGTGTAGAAGGTGACGGGCGGGGAGGTCAAGGCGTTACCACCACCTTTCCGGTCACGCGGCGGTCCAGCAGGGCGCGCAGGGCCTCCGGAGTACGCTCCAGCGGGTAGCGTTCGCTGACCAGTGGTTTGATCGTGCCGTCCGCCACCCACGCCGCCAGCCGCGCCATGTTGTGGGCATTGGCGCGCGGGTCACGCCGGGCGAACTCCCCCCAGAACACGCCGACCAGCGAGGCCCCCTTGAGCAGCGGCAGGTTCAGCGGCAGCCGGGGAATCTCGCCGCCCGCAAAGCCCACCACCAGATACCGCCCCTCCCAGCCAATCGAGCGGAAAGCCGGTTCCGCGAGGTCGCCGCCCACCGGATCGAAGATCACGTCCGGTCCCTTCCCCCCCGTCAGGGCCTTGAGGCGTTCGCGCAGGTTCTCGGTGGCATAGTTCAGCGTCTCGTCCGCGCCGTGCTCGCGGCACAGCTTCAGCTTCTCCTCGCTACTCGCCGCCGCGATCACCCGCGCGCCCAGCGCCTTGCCGATCATCACCGCCGCCAGGCCCACGCCGCCCGCCGCGCCCAGGACCAACAGCGTCTCGCCTTCCTTGAGCTGCGCCCGGTCTACCAGGGCATGCATCGAGGTGCCGTAGGCCAGCGGCAGGCCCGCCGCCACATCGAACTCCAGATCGTCCGGCAGCGGCATCACGACGGAGGCGGGCGCGAGCAGCTTTTCCGCGAACGCGCCCGTCCCGGTAAAGGCCACCGCCCGCTGTCCGGGCCACAGGTGGGTCACGCCCTCGCCCACCGCCGAGATGACTCCGGCGGCCTCCGCGCCGGGGGTGAAAGGCAGGGGCGGCTTGACCTGATACTGCCCCAGCACCATCAGCGCGTCGGGGTAGTTCACACCCGCCGCCTGCACGTCCAGCACGACCTCGCCGGGGCCGGGCGTGGGGTCGGGGACGGTCTGGACGGTGAGGGTTTCGGGCTGGTCGAAAGCGGTGCAGATCAGGGCGCGCATGGGAAAACCTCCAGTGGGGCAGGGGAGAGGAAAGGTGGACTGTGGCCCCATCTTAACGCCCACGTTCAAAGTTGACGTGCGCGGACACTCTGGATAGGCTCACGGATAGTCCCACCTGTTTGGCCCCGCCCACCCCCGGAGGAAGAATGGTTCACGCCCACGAGTTGCTCCCGTTCATCCTGGCCGTTCTGACCCTGTTCGTCATTCCCGGCCCCGCCGTGATGCTGATTCTCACCCAGAGCCTCAGCCAGGGACGGGCAGCGGGGGTAGCGACGGCGGTCGGCCTGGCCCTCGGAGACGCCGTTCACGCGAGCGCGGCGGCCCTCGGCCTGACGGCGCTGCTGGCCTCCTCGGCCGCGCTGTTTGCGGCGGTCAAGTGGCTGGGGGTGCTGTACCTGCTGTTTCTCGCCGTGCAGGCGTGGCGGGACCGCACGCCGCTCGCGCTGCCTTATGCCACACCGAAAGCCAGCCGCAGCCCCGGCCGCAACGTGAGCAAGGCCGCCCTAACCGAAATTCTGAATCCCAAGACCGCCCTCTTCTTCCTGTCGTTCCTGCCGCAGTTCGTCCGCCCCGAGCAGGGCGCGGTGTTGCCCCAGATGCTGATTCTGGGCGGCGTCTTCGTGCTGCTCAGCCTGGTGTACTCGGCGGGCCTGGCCTTAGCGGCAGGCGGGCTGTCCGGCTGGCTGCGCTCGCGTCCCGCCGTCCTGCGCTGGCAGGGCAAGGTGGTTGCGGGCGTGTATGTCGCCCTCGGCCTGCGGCTGGCCCTGCAATCGCGCGACTGATTCCCCACCCTTCTCTCTGCAAGGAGACTCCCTGTATGGCCCCCTTCCTCTCCCGCCGTGACCTGCAATTCCAGCTCTACGAGGTGCTGGATACCGCCTCCCTGCCCCAGCGTCCCCGCTTCGCGGAGCATTCGCGCGAGGTCTACGACGACGTGCTGAACCTCGCCTACAACGTGGCCGACAAGTATTTCGCCAACCATGCCCGCGAGGCCGACCTGAACGAGCCGCACGTGGTAGACGGCAAGGTGAAGCTCGTGCCCGCCGCCGCCGAGGCGATGAAGGCCTTCCGCGAGGCGGGTTTTTTCAGCGCCCACCACGACGAGGAACTGGGTGGGCTGCAACTGCCCCACGTGGTCACGCAGGCGGCGCAGGCGCACTTCAAGGCCGCGAACATCGGGACCAGCAGTTATCCCTTCCTGACCATCGGGAACGCGAACCTGCAACGCGCCTTCGCCTCGCCGGAGCAGCAGCAGAAATACATGCTGCCCCTGTTGGAAGGCCGCTGGTTCGGCACGATGGCGCTCTCCGAGCCGCACGCGGGGTCCGGGCTGGCGGACATCACGACCACGGCCACGCCTAGGGAGGACGGCACCTACTCGATCACCGGCACCAAGATGTGGATTTCGGCAGGTGAACACGAACTGTCGGAAAACATCGTTCACCTCGTCCTGGCGCGAATTAAGGGCGCCCCGGCGGGCATCCGTGGCATCTCGCTCTTCATCGTGCCGCGCTACCGGGTGAACGAGGACGGCAGCCTCGGGGAGTCGAACAACGTCGTGCTGGCGGGACTGAACCACAAGATGGGCTACCGGGGCACCACCAACACGCTGCTGAACTTCGGGGAGGGCGGCGAGACGATTGGCGAACTGATCGGGGAGCCGGGCCGCGGCCTCCAGTACATGTTCCATATGATGAACGGGGCGCGCATCGGCGTCGGCATGGGCGCGGTGATGCTGGGCTACGCGGGCTACCTCGCCAGCCTGGAATACGCCCGTGAGCGGCGGCAGGGGCGGCACGCGAGCAACAAGGACGCGGCCAGTGAACCCGTCCGCATCATCGAACACGCGGACGTGCGGCGCCTGCTGCTGCGGCAGAAGAGCATCGTGGAAGGGGGCCTCGCGCTGGGCCTCTACGCCGCGCACCTGGAAGACGAGATCGAAACCGGCCCGGAAGAAGGCCGCGAGGACAACGCGCTGCTGCTCGACCTCCTCACGCCCATCGTGAAGAGCTGGCCCAGCAAGTACAGTCAGGAAGCCCTCAGCGACGCGATTCAGGTGATGGGTGGGGCCGGATACACCCGCGACGCGCCGGTGGAGATGTACTACCGCGACAACCGCCTCAACCCCATCCACGAGGGCACCGAGGGCATCCAGGGCAACGACCTGCTGGGCCGCAAGGTCACGCAGGCGGGCGGGCGCGGCCTGAAGGTGCTGCTCTCCCGGATTCAGGCCGACCTGAAGGCGTCGGGGGGGCTGGAAGGGCTGGACGAGATTCGCTCGGCCCTTGAGCAAGCTGTCGCCCAGAGCAGCGCGGCCCTGCAAAGTATCCTGACCAAAGCGCCCGACCTCGGACCCGACCTCTTCCTCGCCAACGCGAACAGTGCGCTGGAGATGCTGGGGCATACCGTCATCGGCTGGATGTGGCTCCGGCAGGCCATCGCGGCGGCCCGCGCCCTGCCGGAAGCGCGCGGCGACGACGCCGACTTCTACCGGGGCAAGTTGCAGGCGGCCCGCTTCTTCGCCACCCACGAACTGCCGAAGGTGAAGGCGCACGCGGAGCTGCTGGCGAGCGCGGACCGGACGACGTTTGAGATGCAGGATGCGTGGTTTTGATGGAGCGGTCAGCTTTCAGCGGTCAGCCGTCAGCAGCAGAAGGTTTCGGGCGGATCAACGTCGGGGGCCGGACGCTCGCCTATACCGAAGTTTCCCCGCCCTCTCCCCGCGCCAACGTCCTCTTCCTGGCCTGGCTGGGTGGCTCGCGGCTGGGGTGGCAGAGCGTGGTGGAGGCAGTGGGTGACGAATATCGCGTCTTCGCCCCCGACCACCGCGATACCGGGGATTCGGAGGCGTTCACCGACCCCTACCTGCTCGCGGACCTTGCGGACGATGCCGCCGACTTTCTCCGGGCGGTGAACGCCGCGCCCGCTTTCGTCGTGGGGCTGAGCATGGGTGGGATGGTCGCGCAACATCTTGCGTTGCGGCACCCGGAGCTGGTGCGCGGCCTGGTGCTGGTGTCCACCACACCGGGCGGTGCCGCCTCCACCCCGGCGACGGAACGCGGGCGGGCCGCCCTTTTCCTGCCCGCCGACATGGAAGCGCAGGAACGGGCGCGGCAGGCCCTCACGCTGATGACCCACCAGGGCTTCACGGAAGCGCACCCGGAGGCGCTGGACGAGGCTGCCGCACAGGCTGCCCGCCATCCCATGAGCGCCGAGAGCTTCAAGCGGCAGTTCCGGGCGATCCGGGTGCATGACGTGGCCGCCGACCTCGCCCGTATCACCGTGCCGACCCTGGTGCTGCATGGCGAGCAGGACGACCTGATTCCCCTGCCGAACGCCGAACGACTGGTGGCGGGGGTTCCGGACGCGGAGCTGCGGGTCTATCCCGGCACCGGGCACATGCCGCACCTCGAACGCCCAGCGGAGTTCCTGCGCGACCTGCGCGGGTTTCTGGAGGCGCACGCCTGAGCAAAATATCCGCTCACGTTCAAAATTGACGCGCACGTACATTTTCTTTATGGTGGAGCGGACATCCACAACCCACCGGGAGGCACCTCTATGGCACTCAAGGACCTGTTCGACCTGACCGGCAAGATCGCCCTCATCACCGGAGGCTCGCGCGGCCTCGGCCTGCAAATCGCGGAAGGGCTGGGCGAGTACGGCGCGACCGTCGTGCTGACGGCCCGCAAGCAGAACGAGCTGGACGAGGCGAGGGCCCATCTCTCGGGAATGGGCATCACCGCCCACGTCTACCAGAACGACCTCTCGCAATTCGACACGATTGAGCCGCTGGTCGAGCGCATCCACAATGAGGTCGGCCCGATTCACATCCTGGTCAACAACGCCGGAGCCACCTGGGGCGCACCTGCCGAGGAGCATCCCTTCGATGCCTGGCTCAAGGTGATCAACCTCAACGTGAACGCCATGTTCCTGCTGACGCAGGCGGTCGGGAGGCGCTGCATGATTCCCGCCCGGTCGGGCCGCGTCATCAACGTCGCCTCCGTCGCGGGCCTCAAGGGCAACAGCCCCCGCATGATGGGCACCCTCGCCTACAACACCTCCAAGGGTGCGGACGTGAACTTCACCCGCGCGCTCGCCGCCGAGTGGGCGAAGTACGGCATCACCGTGAACAGCATCTGCCCCGGCTACTTTCCCACCAAGATGACCAAGGGCACCCTCGCCTACGGTGAGGAGATCATCGTGAGCCACACGCCGCTGGGCCGTCTGGGTGGCCCCGAGGACCTCAAGGGCCTCGCGCTGCTGCTCGCCAGTGACGCCTCGGCATACATGACCGGGCAGAACATCGCGGTGGACGGCGGGGTGACGGCGATTTAGGGGTTAGGCGTTAGGGATGAGGTGTTAGGGGGGAGTGGATGACCAGACCGGTCCGTTGAGTTTTCCTTTTGCTCCTCCCCTTTGAGGGGGGAGGCTGGGACTGGTACAGCTCCGCAGGAGAGGGGGTGAACGGGCCTGGCGTCCAAGAAAAACAGTCCTTCAAACCCTTCTCGGCCTCTTCCTAACGCCTCATGCCTAACCCCTCCCGAAAGGAGCACCATGACCCAGACCTCCCTTGAAGACCTCCGCGTTCGCGTGGGCCAGGAAATCTCGCTGTCCGACTGGATAACCGTCACGCAGGAGATGGTGAACCAGTTCGCGGACGCGACCGGCGACCACCAGTTCATTCACGTGGATCCCGAGCGGGCCGCGCAGACACCCTTCGGCGGTCCCATCGCCCACGGCTTTCTGACGCTCTCGCTGCTGGCGGGGCGGTTCAGGACACAGGGCAGCTTTCCGCAACTGGAAGGGACGCGGATGGTGGTCAATTACGGCCTGAACCGCGTGCGCTTCATTACTCCCGTGCCGGTCGGGAGCCGTCTTCGCAACCGCGCCGTGCTGCTGAACGTCGAGGACGGCTCCGGCTACGCGCAGCTCACCGTCGCGAACACCATCGAGCTGGAGGGCGCCCCGAAGCCCGCCGCGACCGCCGAGACGCTGATGCGGGTGTACTTATGACGGCCCTGAACGGTGCCGAGGCCATCGCCTTCGCCCAGAGTGTGCTGGATTCGCAGCCCTTCAGCGTGCTCGTCGGGGCGCGGGTCGAGGCCATGTCGCCTGCGGGCGTGGTGGTGCGCGTGCCCTTCCGGCGCGACATCACGCAGCACCACGGCTTCGCGCACGGCGGTGTGCAGGCCGCACTCGCGGACATCGCCCTCACCTTCATGGGCGCGGCGGCGCTGGGGCCGAGCGTGCTGACCAGCGAGTTCAAGATCAACTTCGTGCGGCCCGGTGTGGGCGAGGCGCTGGTCGCGCGGGGGAGCATCATCAGTGCCGGGAAGCGGCAGGCCGTGACCCGCTGCGACATCTACGCCGTGCAGAACGGTGAGGAAAAGTTGGTTGCCACGGCCCTGGGCACCATCGTGACGGCGGACGTACCCCCGGCGGGAGGGGCATGACCGACTCGCCCACCGTCTACCTGCTCGAACGGGACGGCGTGCTGCTGGGGCGGATGCCCCTGCGGAGCGCCGAGACGTTCGCCATTCACTGCGACTTCCAGCCCACCGAAGCCTTCACTCCCTACCGCGCCCTCTTTGACGAGGATGCCCGGTTGGCCGCGGAAGTGGCAACGGACCCCGACCCGGACCTGCTGGCCCGCGCGGAGGCGGTGCTGGACCGGATCATGGCGCTGGGGTTCACGGTCCGGCGGGAAGGTGGCGGGATTTACCGCGACGTGTTGATCGGCATCGAGGGCGGCGCAGCCAGCTTTCGCCCCATGAGTCCGGAGGAGGAACCCCTATGACCCTGTTCGACGTTTCGCCGCGCACCCAGGACCTGCACGCGCGCCTCAGCAACTTCATGGACGAGTACATCTACCCCAACGAGGCCGAGTTCGCCCGCCAGGTGAATGAGGGGAACCGCTGGGAACACGTGGACCTGATCGAGGAACTCAAGCCCAAAGCGCGCGAGGAGGGCCTCTGGAACCTCTTCCTGCCGCCGGGCAGCGACCCCGCAGGCAAGTTCGGGCCGGGCCTCACCAACCTGGAATACGCGCCGCTGTGCGAGGTGATGGGCCGGGTGTGGTGGGCACCGGAAGTCTTCAACTGCAACGCGCCCGACACCGGCAATATGGAAGTGCTGGCCCGCTACGGCACGCCCGAACAGCAGGAGCAGTGGCTCATCCCCCTGCTGAACGGCGAGATTCGCTCCGCCTTCTCGATGACCGAGCCGGAGGTGGCGAGCAGCGACGCCACGAATATCGAGTCCAGCATCGTCCGCGACGGCGACGAATACGTGATCAACGGTCGCAAGTGGTGGACGAGCGGGGCGGGCGACCCCAGGTGCAAGATCAGCATTTTCATGGGCAAGACCGATCCGGGGGCGCCGCGCCACCTCCAGCAGTCCATGATCCTGATCCCGATGGACACGCCCGGCGCCAAGATCGAGCGCATGATGATGGTCTTCGGCTACGACGACGCCCCACACGGCCACGCCGAGATGACTTTCGAGAATGTCCGGGTGCCCGCCTCCAACATGCTGCTGGGTGAGGGCCGGGGCTTCGAGATCGCGCAGGGTCGCCTGGGACCGGGCCGCATCCACCACTGCATGCGCCTGATCGGCCAAGCCGAGCGCGCGCTGGAACTGATGGTGGAACGCAGCGGCCAGCGTGTCGCCTTCGGGAGGCCCCTGGCCGGGCATCAACACATCCGCGAACTGATCGCCCAGAGCCGCATGGAGATCGACCAGGCCCGGCTGCTGACCCTCCAGGCCGCGCACATGATGGACACGGTGGGCAACAAGGCCGCGCGTGGGCAGATCGCCGCCATCAAGGTGGTCGCGCCGAACGTCGCCCTGCGCGTGATCGACCGCGCCATTCAGGTCTTCGGCGGCGCGGGCGTCAGCCAGGACACGCCCCTCGCCAACATGTATGCCCAGGCCCGCACCCTGCGCCTCGCGGACGGCCCCGACATCGTCCACATCGAGACGGTGGCGAAGGAGGAGCTGCGGCGGCAGGGGGTGGACGTGCGGTCCAGGCGGGAGTGAAGTTATAACGGGGTTATAATCGGTTATGCAAAAGCGCCTCACCACCATCGGCAAATCCAGGGCGGTCATTCTCCCGAAGGAGCTGCTGGAACTGTACGGTTTCGGGGATGAGGTGGAGATTGTCCCCACCGAAGGCGGCCTGATTCTGCGCCCCGTCCGCAAGGGCCTGAACTTCGCGGAGGCCAAGGAGAAACTGTTCCGCGAGAAGGCTGACCTGCTTCAGCGCCTCAGCGACGCATGACGGTCTACCTGACTCCCGAACAGGTGCTGGAACTGCATGGCGAGGCCATTGCCGCCTTCGGGGGCACGTCCGGTATCCGGGACACGGGCGCCCTGGCCTCCGCGCTGGCCCAGCCCGCGATGGAGGCATTCGGGGTGGAGCTTTACCCGTCGCTTACGGAAAAAGCCGCCGCGTACCTCTTCTTCCTCGCCCGCAACCACGCCTTCGTGGACGGCAACAAGCGGACCGCCTACGCCGCCGCCTACGTGTTTCTGCTGCTGAACGGCGCGGAACTGACCGGCCCGGATGACGCCGTGTTCGACCTCGTCCTCCGCACGGCGCAGGGGCAGTTGCCCGACCCCCGGGCGGTTGCGGACGGGTTGGGGCCGCTCGTGACCGTGCAGAAACAGGGATACGCTGAAAGTAAGGAGGCGAGTAAGGAATGACGGAGCCTGCCGAAGAACGCATTTACTATGCGACCGTGACCAGCAAGGGGCAGATCACCCTCCCCAAGGAACTGCGCGAGGCCCTGCATCTGGAAGCGGGCAGCCGCGTCACCTTAGTGGCACGGGGGGAGACGGTGACGGTGAAACCGGAGAAACGCAGGCGCCGCGATTTTCGGGAGGCCATCGGCACCCTGACCCTGCCGGATGGGATGACCGCCGAGGAGTACGTCAGCGATATGCGGCATGATCCCGGCGACCGGGAAATCCTTCAGAGCGGACCGGGCGTCAAGGAAATCATCCGTGCCTCGGATCTCCTGAAATGACCCTGCCCGATGCCGAAGCCTGGCTTGACGATTTCGGGATCGAAGTGGACTGGACGCTGGGGCGTGCGGTGTGGCGACGGGTGGGTGAGGCGCATGCGCAGTACGTGGTCCGTCGCCGCAGGTCCGGTGGTGGGTTCCCCCGACGCATCGTCACGGATTACCTGATCGGCGCCCACGCCGAGGTGAACGGCCTGCCCCTCTTCACCCTCAATCCCGAGGACTACACCTCCTTTACGGAGCTGAGGGTGGTTATCCCCTGAAACAGGAGTGACCCTATGGAATTCCAGAACAAAGTCATCGTCGTCACCGGCGCCGCTTCCGGCATCGGCCTCGCGCTCGCCACGCGCTTCGTGCAGGAAGGCGCGACCGTGATCGCCTCTGACCGCAACGTGGAGGGGGGAGAGGCGCAGGCGGCACAGATCGGCGCGCGCTTTGTCCCGGCAGACGTGTCGCAGGAGGAAGGCGTCGCCAACCTGATCGCGGACGTGCTGCGCCAGGAGGGCCGCATTGACCTCTTCTGCTCGAACGCCGGGATCGCCGTGGGCGCAGGGCCGGAAACCGAGAACCGTGTCTGGGACCTGATCTACCGTGTGAACGTGCTGAGCCACGTCTGGGCCGCGCGGCACCTGCTCCCGCATTTTCTGGAACGCGGCGAGGGCTACTTCCTCAACACGGCTTCGGCGGCGGGTCTGCTGACCGAACTGCACTCCGCTCCCTACGCGGTCACCAAACACGGGGCACTGGCCTTCGCAGAGTGGCTGGCGATCACCTACGCCGACCGGGGCATCAAGGTGTCGGCCCTCTGCCCGGAAGGCGTCTGGACGCCGATGATCCAGAACGCGCCGATCCTCCAGCAGACGGCTATCACGACGGACGAACTGGTGGACGTGACCTTGCAGGCCCTGCGCGAGGAGAGGTTCCTGATCACCACGCACCCGACCACCCTGCCGGGCTTCCAGCTCAAGGCGCAGGATTACGGGACGTGGATCGGCAAGATGGCCCGGCTGCGTGGCAAGGCGATGGCGCTCCTGGAGGGCCAGCAGGCGGCCTTCCCGTCCAGCGAGGCCCCCCGCACCGAGGGCCATTCATGACCCGCCCCGATACCGCCCCCGTTCGTCCCGGCGAGGAATTGCCCCTCCCGGCTCTGCGTGACGCGCTGCGCGGGAAGGTGGAAGGCGACGTGGACGCCCTCACCGTCGAGCAGTTCCCCGGCGGCTTCTCCAACCTGACCTACCTCGTGCGGCTGGGGGAGGGGGAAGGCGCCCGCGAGTACGTCCTGCGCCGCGCTCCCCTTGGCCCGGTGGCGGCGAAGGCCCACGACATGCCGCGCGAGTACCGGCTGCTGGAACGGGTCCATCCGGTGCTGCCCGTCGCGCCCGAACCCGTGCTGCTGGTCGAAGACGCCTCGGTGATCGGTGCCCCCTTCTACCTGATGGAACGGCGGCGCGGCACGGTGGTGCGGACCAAGCTCCCCCCGGAATATGCCTCTCTGCCTGATGCTCCCCGTCAACTCTCGGAGGCGCTGGCCGATACTCTCGCGGACCTGCACGCCGTCGACATCGACGCGGCGGGCCTGCGCGACCTCGGCAAGCCGGAAGGCTTCAACACCCGGCAGGTGGAAGGCTGGGCGTCGAGATGGCGCCGCGCCCGGACGGACGACCTGCCCCCGCCGGGCGAACTGCACGACGAGGACGTGATCGCCTGGCTGCTGGCCCACACGCCGACCGAATCCGCCCATACCCTCGTCCACAACGACTTCAAGCTCGATAACCTGATGCTCGATCCGGCGGACCCCTCACATGTGGTGGCCCTGCTCGACTGGGAGATGACCACCGTGGGTGATCCCCTGGTGGACCTGGGCCTCACCCTCACCTACTGGACGATGCCCGAACAGCCGGGCCGGGAGGTCAGCCACGTGGGGGCGAATGCTCCGGGATTCCTGAGCCGCGAGGAATTCCTTGAGCGGTATGCACAGCGCAGCGGGCGGGACGTGTCGAACGTGGCGTGGTACGAGGTGCTGGGCCACTTCAAGCTGGCGGTGATCGTGCAGCAGATTTACGCCCGTTACCGCGCCGGGCAGACCAAAGACCCCCGCTTCGCGCCGCTGGGCCAGCAGGCGCAGTGGCTGATCGGGGAGGCGTGGCGGCGAATTCAGGCCGAGGCCGCATGAGCCAACTGATCCTCGTCCGTCACGGTCAGGCCACCCCCTTCGAGGCCGATACCGACCGCCTCTCCCCACTGGGCGAAGCGCAGGCCCGGGCGGTGGGGGCGTATCTGGCCGAGGCCGGATTGGAGCCGACCGACGTGATCTGCGGCTCGCTCGTCCGGCAGCGTGAGAGCGCCCGGCTCGCGGCGGAGGCGGCGGGTGGGGGTTGGCCCGCACCCCGGATCGACTCCCGCCTCGCGGAATACGACGGCGACGGCCTGACCCGCGTCCTCGCGCCGTTGCTGGCCGCGCGTGACCCCGAATTCGGCGCCCTGGTCCGCACCTATGAACGGGAGCGGCAGGGCACCGAGCGCAACCGCCACCTTCAGCGGATGCTCGAACCCCTCACCGCCGCCTACCTGCGCGGCGAGCTGACCCACGCGGAAGTGGAATCCTGGGCCGACTTCCGCGCCCGTATCCACGCCTTCCTGCACGAGTTGTTGACCGGCCCCTCCGGGCGCACAGTGCTGGCCTTCACGTCCGGTGGCGTGATCGGTGTGACCGTGGCCGCCGTGCTACGTGCCCCCGATGCCTCGGCCCTCACGCTGAACTGGCGCGTCAAGAATGGCAGCCTCACCCGCCTGACCTACGGCGGCGGGCGCTCCAGCCTCGACAGCTTCAACGAAACCGCTCACCTGCCAGGAGAACTCTCGTCCTGGCGCTAAAGGAGAACCTATGCCCCTCGACCCCCACCTGAAAGAAGTCCTGCTCCAGATGGCCGCCGCCCCCCAGCCGAACGGCCTGGAGGAGATGCGCGCCGCCGTGATCGCCAACTCGGCCCGGATGCCCAGGCGTGAGGTGACCATCGCCGGGACACGCGACCTCACCATTCCCGGCCCGGCCGGAGGGCTGCCCGCCCGGCTGTACACGCCGGAAGGGGAGGGGCCGCACCCGCTGACCGTCTATTTCCACGGCGGCGGCTTTGTGGCCTATTCCATCGAGACGCATGACAGCGTGTGCCGCGAGCTGTGCGCGGTGGCGAACACTGCCGTCCTGAGCGTGGACTACCGCCT
This sequence comes from Deinococcus metallilatus, assembly GCF_004758605.1. Lineage (NCBI taxonomy): Bacteria > Thermotogati > Deinococcota > Deinococci > Deinococcales > Deinococcaceae > Deinococcus > Deinococcus metallilatus. The sequence goes on along the minus strand of NZ_CP038510.1, from coordinate 743,071 downwards.
CGCCCCCGAACACCGCTTCCCGGCGGGCGTGGATGACGCCTACGCCGCGCTGGTCTGGGCCGCCGCACATGGGGAAGAACTGGGGGCGGACACTTCGCGCCTGGCAGTGGCCGGGGACAGCGCGGGGGCCAGCCTGTCCATCGCCTGCACCCTGCGCGCCCGCGACGAGGACGGCCCCCGCATCCGCGCGCAACTGCTGATCTACCCCGCCGCCGACTTCGTGAACGTGGAACGCTATCCCAGCCGCCGCGAGAACGCCGAGGGGTACTTCCTGACCGAAGAGCGCATGAAGTTCTTCGGCCAGATGTACCTCGCGGACCCCACGCACGCGGCACACCCGCACGTCTCCCCGCTGCACGCCGCCGACCTCCGGGGCCTGCCGCCCGCCCTGGTGCTGACCGCCGAGTTCGACCCGCTGCGTGACGAGGGCGTTGCCTATGCTGAGGCGCTGAACGCGGCGGGGGGCCGCGCCACGCATCAGCCCGGCCCCGGCATGATTCACGGCTTTGCGAATATGACCGCGCTTTCGCCCGCCGCTGCCGCGCTGCTGGATCAGGCGGCGGCGTGGCTGAAGGCGGAGCTGGCGTAGGCGCTCCCCGCGCGGGGTGGAGGGCGAGCGGTCCCTCCACTCCGTATGGGTTGGGCAATCGGGAAGCAGGGTCAGACGCCCGACGGGCGAGCCGCGCCGAAGGCACAGGGCTTGCCGCTGGGGAACCCTGATAACCTAACCCGTGCTGCCTGTAAGAAGGGCGCATAGAGCCAACGTGAACCCGCCGTAGAGTCCACGTAACAGGCAGCAGCGGCGTTCGCAACAGAGGCTCTCTGCGGATGCTACACAGGCGGATACTGGAACGTACATCCGCCTGATTCTTTCACCTGCAATCGCCCGCCTCTGTCGAGGCGGGCAGTTTTGCTTCCCTGTTAACGCAGCGGGTGAATATCAAAGGCCCTGAAGTGACTCCATAATTCGCTGGGCGACCCCTTGGTCGTTTGTACTTCTGGGTGACTTATCGAGATACGCGATGATGGCTGCCCGATTCCCGTTCTTATAAATGGTTGCCAGATAACTGGCTGGGGCTGCTCCTGTTAGGCTGATGCTCGCCTGCGAAAAGGGGACCGCTCTTTTATTGGTGAAGTACACTTCATCAATAGTGCCTCTACCTCCGCTCCTGGTTTGCTGCTGTACGACTCCCTCAAGGAATCCCATTGTAAAATTGATTAATTGGTTTAGCGGTGATTCTGTCAATTGTCCATCGGGGCTGTTGTCTTGCTCTTGGGTAATTGGGGAGAGTAAGGTAACGTTGAACTCCCCTTCCAGCCCCGGCCCGAACACATTAAACACAGTAACATTGGAGCTGACGGGTGTACGCTTGACCAGGTAGCCTTGGGGAAGCATTAAGCTAAGACCGGTGCCGTTCAGTGGCTGCTTCACTGTAAGTTGGACCTGTTGGGAAGTGCTCGTGCTCTGTGCGAAGCCAAGAGGCATACCGCTGAACAGGAGTGTCGTCAGCGCCTTTGATTTTCTAAGGATCATAATCTGATCTAACATGCGCTGCCGGGTGCCGTATGAGCAGTAGTTGATGTGTTGCTGACATTCGGGGGGCTTGGGAAAGTTGAGCGCCTACGTCCCACTGAGATTCTGGACGGCCTGAACGCCCGGTGAGGAGGTGTTCTCCTCCATTCGCGGGAGCGGCACCTTCAGTTCGGCCAGCAGGGGCAGGAGCGGGGCGGGCAGCGGCCAGGCGGCCTGGGCGGTCAGGGCGCCGTGCAGCGGGGCGAAGAAACCCCGCACCTCGGCGTTGGCTCCGGGATGGGTCAGGGCCAGGTCCAGCAGGGCACGCGCCTCGCCGGGGCGGCCGTCGCGGGCCAGCAGGTCGGCCAGGCCGCCCAGGGCCTCCGCGAGCACCGAGGGCGCGTCGCACTGGGCGGCGAGGCGCGCGCCCTCGGTGTGCGAGGCCCGGGCCTCGGCCTGTTCCCCGAGGCGGGCCAGCGCGTGCCCGAGGTTCACCAGGGCGTTGGCGATTTCCCAGCCGCTGCCCGCGTCCTGGGCCTGGCGCAGCACGCGGCGGCTCAGGCGCACGCTGAGGCCGTACTCGCCGCGCAGCAGCGCCACCCAGGCCAGCCCGGTGAGGTTCAGCGTCTGGCCCGCTAACCCGCCGTAGCTCTCGTGCAGCGCCAGGGCCTGATTGAAGAGTTCGCTCGCCCGGGAGAGGTCGCGGGCCTCGGTGGCGACCATCGCGGCCGTGTTGAGCAGCTCGGCGTGGAGCTGGGGTTGCCCCAGGTCCTCCGCCTGGCGCAGCGCCTCCTGCACGTGGGTCTGCGCGGCGGCGAGGTCGCCCAGATAGACCGCGCTGCGGGCTAGGCCGCCCAGCGCCCGCACGCACAGGAGCGGGGCGCCGAGCGCCTGTGCCTGCGCCCCGGCGGACACGAACAGCGCGTGGGCCTGCGCGTAGGCGCTGCGGCGGTGCAGGATGCGCGCCCGGGTCAGCAGGGAACGGGTGAGCAGTTCGCCGTCCCCCAGAAGTTCGGCGCTGGCGTGGGCCTCCGCGACCGTCCGCTGCGCCTCCCCGTTCTGCCCGAGGTGTTGCAGGGTGATGGCCAGCGCCAGTTGCAGATCGGCCGTCAGCCGGGTGGGGGCGCCGGACAGGGCGTGGAGGGCGGTTTGCAGGTCCTCGCGCGCGTCGTACAGGTACGTGCGCGCCAGGCGGTAGGGCGTGACGCCCAGCAGCAACCGGATCAGCGCCGGGCCGGGCGGTGCCGGGGACCGCAGATGCCCCGCCAACAGGGCCCGCAGCACCGGATACTGCGTGTCGAGGTGCAGGAACCACGCCGCGCTCTCGGGCGGGTGGGCGGTCAGTGTGGCCTGGGCGCGCGCCAGGGCGCGTTCCTCCGCGGAGCGGCGCGCACCCGGATACCGCCGCAGGTGCGTCTGCCCCCGGCGCAGCAGCGTGTCCGGCAGGCGGTACAGGCCGCCGCCGACCGGTTGCAGCAGGTGGTGGTCGAGCAGCGCCGACAGCAGGAAGGGGGAGGCTTCCGACACATGTTCGGCCCAGGGCAGGTCGAAGGGACCGGCAAAGGTGCTCAGCGCCGCCAGCACCCGCCGCTCCGTTGCCCCCAGTTCCGGCCAGGGGGCGCCGCCCGCCCGCCGCCCCGGTCCCCCGCGCCGCAGGTGCGCCACCGCCCCGCTGAGGCCGAAGGTCCGCACCAGCGGGAGCAGGACTTCCAGCGTGCCCGGCTCCCCCCCCACCTCACCGGTCAGCCGGTCCAGGGCCGCGGCGTCCTTTGGCCCACCGGGAACCTGTTCGGCCAGGGTCGCGGCGACGGTAGAGTCGGGGAGCGGCGCGAGGGGCAGCACGGCCTCCCCGTGCAGGCCCAGCGGAGCGGCGGCGGTCACGATCACGCGGGTGGACGGGCTGCGGGCCAGCAGCGTTTCCAGGGTCGCGGCGGGCAGCGTGTAGGGCTCCGGCGCGTCGAGCAGCAGCAGCGTGGGCCGCCGCTCCAGCAGCCGTCCCACGGCGTGCAGGTCGGCCGGGGCGACCGCTGTGCCGACCAGCGCCTCCGCGATCCGGGCCAGGGTCAGGTCCGGGCTCCGCACGCCGCTCAGGGCCACCTCGTACGCGCCGCCCGCCAAGGTGGGGCGCACCTCGCAGAGCAGTTGCTGGGCCAGGCGGGTCTTGCCGCGCCCCGACGGCCCGGTGACGGTCAGCAGCGCGTGGTCGCGCAGCAGGAGCGCCGCTTCCCGCAGCTCCGCCGCGCGGCCGTACAGGTAGGGCAGCCGGGGCGGTGTGCCCTGCGGCACGTGCCGGGAAACCGCCAGCTCCCAGTCCTCGGGGGGCGCCTGGGTGAGGGCCCGGACCGGCTGGCGGCGCAGGCGGGCTTCCAGCAGCAGCGCCGACAGCCAGGGGGACAGCCGGGCGGGCAGGCCCTCGGTGCGGCGGGCCAGCCAGGCGTGGGCCTCCTCACCCAGCGCCTCCCCGGCCTGCGCCTCGGCCAGCGCCGCGACGGCGGGGTCCGTCAGGGGCGAGAGGAGCAGCGTGGTCTGGCCCGCCGGGACCGCCTGCCCGTGGGTTTGCCCGAGGATCACGGCCTGGGCGCGGTCCAGCAGCCCGCCCAGGTCCGCGCGGGTGTGGGGGTCCAGGTGATCCGGGTTGTCCAGCAGCACGGCCAGCGGTCCTCCCGGCTGCACCTGCGCGGCGAGGGCCGCTGGCGGCGCCTCCTGCGGGACGGTGTTCAGCGTGGCTGTCGCCCAGGCGCCGTGCTGTCGCCGGGCCCGGGCCGCGTCGCCCTGGACCCGCAGGGTCTGGTAGCCCAGGCTCTGCGCGATCAGGTCCAGTTCGTACAAAAAGGCGCTCAGGCCGCTGCCGGGCGGGGCCTGCACCACCAGGCGCCCGGCGTGCAGGCGGGCGGCTTGCAAGAAGGCCACCGCCTGCGCCCTGGCCCCGTCACGTTCCAGCAGGCGGTGCTGCGGCCCGTGCCCCTGGCCGGGCCGTCCGGGGGCCGCGTCCTCCTGCACCACCCGGCCCCGGCCGCCGCGTTTGGCGGTGTACAGCCGGGCGTCCGCCTGTGCGAACAGCGCCTGCGGGTCACGGGTGAGTGGGCCGAGGTCCGCCACGCCCATGCTGACCCGCAGGGCACGGTCCGGCCGGGCGGCCAGCGCCGCCAGCAGCGTCTGGCCCCAGGCCGCGAGCGCGGCGCAGGGCACGTCGGCCAGCACCGCGAACTCGTCCCCGCTCAGGCGGTAGGCCTGCCAGCCGGGGCGCAGGTGCGCGCGCAGGGTGGCCGCCAGTGCCCGCAACGCCTCGTCGCCCGCGAGGTGCCCGAAGGTATCGTTGATCAGCTTCAGGTGGTCGAGGTCACACAGCAGCAGCGCGCAGTCGCCCGGCGCCGCGGCCCGCTCCGCCAGGTCCACCTGGAAGGCCGCCCGGGTATGCAGGCGTGTCAGGTCGTCCCGGGGCGCAGACCGCTCCATGCTTCCCATTGTGACAAGCGGACCCGTCTCCTGCCACAGCATTCCGGGCAGTCGCAGGGGGGGCCTCTTGGGGGAGGGCGGGGCGCGGGCCGGATGCGGCTCAGCTTTCCGCTTTCCCCTCGCCGGGCGGCTGCGCGCGGGCCAGGGCAACGTCCAGACCGCCACGCACGAACGCGCCGACCGCAGCGCCGAGTTCGTCGCTGGCGGGCAGGTCGCCGTGCAGGGCGGCCAGCGCGGCGGCTTCCAGCGTCAGGATCACCAGCCGCAGCAGGTGCGGGTGCCGCTCGGCGTTGGGGGGAAGGGCGGCACCCAGCCGCGTTTCCAGGCCTTGCAGAAAAGTGCAGCGGTGGGCGCGGAAGATCGGACCGCCGCCGCTGTGCAGCAGCAGCAGCAGTTCGCGTTCGTGCAGCAGCTCGCGGGTCAGCCGCGCGAAGTCCTGCGGGGTGCCGCTGGCCAGGTGCGGGAGCAGCGGCGCGATGCGCTCCCATAGCGCCGCCAGCCGCGCGTCCAGCAGCGCCGCGAGCATCTCGCCCGTGGACGTGAAGTAGCTGTAGATGGTGGGCCGCGAGGTGCCCAGCCGGGCGGCCAGGTCCGGCATCGCGACACCCTCGAAGCCGCGTTCGATAAACAGCGCCTCGGCGGCGTCCAGAATCTGCGCGCGGCGATCCGGTGACGCGAGACGTTTGGGAGGGGCGGAAACGGTCATGAAGACAGCCTAGCATACTCTTGACATCCTGTCACTTGACAATTTGTTAGGAAGAGGAGCACACTTCTGGCATGACTGCCCCCTCCCTCCCCGATCCCCCTTCCCCCGGGACCTCCCGCTCGCGGCACCGTCTGGGGGAGGACCTGCGGGTCCTGGCCCCGGCGGAGCGCCATCTGTGGCGGCATCCGCTGATGTGGCTGGGCACGCTCGCCATCACGGCGGTGCCGGTGCTGTACGCCACGATCTACCTGGGGAGCGTCTGGGACCCCTACGGCAACCTCCAGCGCCTGCCGGTGGCCGTCGTCAATCTGGACCAGGGCACCACCCGGGATGGGCGGCAGGTCAACGTGGGGCGCGACGCGCTGGCCGAACTCCGCAAGGACCCCCCCGTGAACCTGATCCCCTACCGCACCGAGGCGGAGGCGCAGGCGGCCGTGCGGGCGGGCCAGGTGTACTTTGCCCTCACCTTCCCCCCCGAGTTCAGCCGCAAGGCCGTGAACGGCGAGAGCAGCGGCCACGGCCTGCTGCACCTCTACACCGCCGAGGGCACCAGCTTCTTCGCCAGCCGGGTGGGCGAGAATGTCGCCAAGACCATCGCCGCCGACCTCAACGCCAGTCTGGGCACCAACCGCTGGGAGGTGGTGCAGACCCGCCTGAAGGACGTGCAGCAGGGCTACCGTGATCTCCGAACCGCCGTGGGCCGCCTGCGCGACGGGGCCGCCAGAGTGGACGAGGGCGCGGGCCGTCTCGCCTCGGGGGCGACCACGCTGGCGGACGGCACCCGGCAGGTGGCGAGCGGCGCGCAGGCGCTCCACCAGGGGGCGGAGAACCTCTCCGGCGGCGTGAACCGTCTCACGGCGGGCAGCGCGAAGCTGGCGGGCGGGCTGCGCCAACTGGAAGCCGCCGCGCCCGGCCGCGAGGAACTGGCGCCGCTCCGCAGCGGGGCCGCCCGGCTGGCGCAGGGCAGCACGGATCTGGCGCAGGGGCTGGGTCAGCTCGGAACGGGGGCGGGGCAGCTCAGCACGGGTGCGGGGAGCCTGGCGGCTGGGGCCAAGCGGCTGGGTACGGGCACCGTCCAACTCGCCGCCCAGGCCCCGCAGCTTGCCAGCGGCCTCACCCAGCTTCAGAAAGGGGCCACGCAGCTTTCCGCCGGGGCCGGTCGTCTCGCCGCCGGGGCCACGCAACTGGACACCGGCACCGGGCAACTGGTCACCCAGGCGCCGCAACTCGCCAGCGGCCTGACCCAGCTCCAGAAGGGCGCGGCCCAGCTCTCCACCGGCGCCGCCAGCCTCGCGGACGGGGCGACCCGCGCGAATGCCGGGGCCACTCAACTCGCCGCGCAGGCTCCGCAGCTCGTGGGCGGCCTGCAAGACCTCGGGAAAGGGGCCGCGCAGCTTTCCGGCGGGGCCGCCGAACTGGCCGCCGGTGCCCAGGCCGCCGCCCCCGGGACGCCGCTGGCGCAGGGGGCACAGAAGCTGCAAGGCGGCGCGGCGACGCTGGCCCAGGGCATCGGAACCGCCGCGCAGGGAGCCGGGCGGCTGGCGGCGGGAAGCCAGCAACTGGCTAGCGGGACGACCTCGCTCCAAAAGGGGGCCCAGGACCTCCAGGCCGGAGCCGCCACCCTGGCCACCCGCACCGGTGAGGCGGCCCAGGGGGCACAGCGCCTCGTGGCCGGAAGTCAGCAGCTCGCCAGCGGGGCGACCTCGCTCCAGAAGGGGACCCAGGACCTCCAGACGGGAGCCGCGACCCTCGCTGCGCGCACGGGTGAAGCCGCGACGGGCGCGCAGAAGCTCGCGGCCGGGAGCCAGCAGCTCGCCAGCGGAACGGCCCAGCTTCAGAAGGGCGCGCGGGACCTCCAGAGCGGAGCCGCCACCCTCGCGGCCCGCACCGGGGAGGCCGCGCGGGGTGCCCGGCGGCTTCAGACCGGGGCCAGGGACCTCCAGGCCGGGGTGAACCGGCTGGCGAACGGCAACGAGCAGCTCAAGGGGGCGCTGGGTCAGATCACCGCCCAGTTGCCTGCCCAAAAGGACCTCGACGCGCTCGGGAACGGGGCGACCACCCTAGCAACCCGCAGCGGCGACCTGGCGGGCGGCGCGGCCCGCGTGCAGAACGGGGCGCGGGACCTGGCGGGCGGGGCGGCGGACCTCAAGGGCGGGACGGCGCAGCTCCGTCACGGCCTGAACGAACTGTATACCCGCATTCCCGCCTCCACCGAACAGCTCGGCGGCGACCCGGGCGGCCTCGCCCAGAGCGTGCAGGTGCAGGAGACGAAGACGGCCGCCGTCGCCAACAACGGCAGCGCGCTCGCCCCCTACTTCATGGCGCTGGCCCTGTGGGTCGGCGTGACCCTCACCACTTTCCTGTTTCCGTACAACACGCTGGAGGAACGGGGGCGCGGGACCCGCCCGCTGGCCCGCGTGCTGCGCAAGGCCGCCGTGCCCGCCCTGGTCGTGACCGCGCAGGCGCTGCTGGTGGTGCTGGGGGTGCATTTGCTGGGTGTGGACTACGGCAACCTGGGCGGCGTGCTGCTGACCAGCGTGGCGAGCAGCCTCACCTTCCTGGCGGTGGTGCTGGCGCTGGTGACCCTGCTGGGCAGTGCCGGGCGGCTGCTGGCGCTGATCCTGCTGATCCTGCAACTCGCGGCCAGCGGGGGCACCTACCCGGTCGAACTCTCCGGTTCGTTCTTCCAGTGGCTCAACCCCCTGATTCCGATTGCCGACACGGTGAGGGCGCTCCGTGCCACCATCTTCGGCTCCTACGAGGGTGTCTACGCCCCGCAGCTCTGGCGGCTCGCGGCCACCTTCGGGATCGCCTTCCTGCTCGCCCTGCTGGGCCGCCGCTGGCTGTTCGTGCCCGAGGGCCGGTTGCGGCCCGCGATCCTGAGTGACGGACAGCAGTAAAGACCACAGGGGAGAGGCGGGGCCGCGTGACTGGCCCCGCCTCTCCCGCCTTTCTGGCTACTGTTGCCCGCTCATCTCCGCGCGGGCCTGCTCCTGAAGGGGCCGCCAGGCGACCTTGCCGGTCGCGCCGCGCGGCAGGCTCTCCACGAACACGTAGTCGCGCGGCACCTTGTAGGTGGCCATCTGCGTTCTGGCCCAGGCCTGGATGTCCTCGCCGGTCGCCTGCTGGCCGGGCTTCAGCACGATCAGGGCGCGGGCGCGTTCGCCGGTGCGCTCGTCGGGCACGGCGATCACGCAGGCTTCCTGCACGGCGGGGTGGGCGTGCAGCGTGTTCTCGACCTCGGCGGGCCAGACCTTCATGCCCGACACGTTCACCATGCGCTTGAGGCGGTCGGTGAAGAAGAAGTACCCCTCCTCGTCCATGTAGCCCAGGTCGCCGGTGCGGAAGAACCGCTTGCCACCGAGGTCCATAAAGGCTTCCTCGGTCGCCTCGGGGCGGTTCCAGTAGCCCTGCATCACCTGCGGGCCGTGAATCACGATCTCCCCGACGCCGCCGGGCGGCAGTTCCTCGCCCGTGTCGAGGTCCACCACCCGCGCGTCCACGTCGAAGAGCGGAATGCCCAGGCACTGGAGCTTGGGGCGGCCTCTGGGATTGGAGTGCGTCTGCGCCATCGTCTCCGTCAGGCCGTACCCCTCACAGAAGGTGATCCCGGTCTGGTCGAGCAGTTGCTGCCCGATGGCCGCCGGGAGGGACGCCCCGCCGCCCGTCACGGAGCGCAGGCTGCGGAGGTCGGAGGGGTCGAAGTGCGGCGACGCCATCAGGTCAATGACCATCGTGGCGGTGTTGGTCCAGAGGGTCACGCCCTGGTTGCGGATCAGCTCGCGCGCCGCGTCCCGGTCCCAGCGGGCCATGATCACGACCTTCCCGCCGCCGTTGATGGGCGCGAGCAGGCTGTTCACGAAGCCGGTCACGTGGAAGAAGGGCAGGCTGGCCAGGAACACGTCCTCCACGGTGCCGTCCACCCAGGCCCCCGCGCCGAACACGTTGGCCTGCACGCTGCCGTGGGTGTGGACCGCCCCCTTGGGCCTGCCGGTGGTGCCGCTGGTGTAGGGCATCACCGCCAGGTCATCCGGGCCGACCTCGGCGGCGGGAGCGGGATCGGCCTTCAGGGCCTCTTCCAGCGTCACGTCACCCGGTTGCAGCTCCGGGTTCACGTCCAGCCCCTCGGGGAGCGGGATGTCCGCCCGCGCGGCGCCCGTCCCCCGCATGATATTCGCCACCACCGCGTGTTCGAGGCCGCCCTCCTTGGCCCGCCCGTACAGCTCGGCCCCGACCACGCCGACACGGATACCCGCGTCCTGAAGGAAGTAGGCCAGCTCGCGCGCCTGCAACATCGGCGCGAGCGGCACGACCACCGCGCCCAGTTGCCAGGCAGCGTGGGCGGCGATGGCCCAGGCGGGGCTGTTCTGCATCCAGACGGCGATCCGGTCGCCCTTGCGCACGCCCTGCGCGGCCAGGTGCCCGCTCAAACGCTCGGCCTGCTCCCGCAGCTCGCGGTAGCTCAGCTCGCGGCCGTAGAACCAGAGGGCGGTCTTGTCGGGGTAGCGTTCGGCAGTCACGCGCAGGTTGTGCATCAGGCCGGTGCGCGGCAGCGTGAGGTGACGCGGCTTCCCGGCAGGCCAGTAGTGACCGGCGCTGGGGGTGGCTGGAGCTGCGGGGCGGGGCGGGCTGGAGTGGGCATCGTGCGTCATGGGTGCCTCCGGAAGAGCGGGAGCTTACAGGCGTGCCGTCCGCGTGGATGACGCGGAGGCCGGAAACCCGGGTGAGGTGTGGCCAGAGTCTAGGACAAAGCCGCGACCCGCGCACTTCCCGTTACTCGTCACGTGACGAGCAGCCGGAGGCGGGGTGCTAGCTTGACGGCCAAAGCACCGCTCCATTCCTTGTCCCCGGAGGTTCATCGTGTCCACGCTCCCCGACCACGAAACGCTCTTCACC